>NZ_JBCNNS010000214.1:0-4873 GCF_039594335.1 Raoultella sp. | reverse complement strand
AATCAACGAACGACAAGACTCTGGCGACCTGGCGAGAAAACAAGGGGATCGGTAACATTCGCGATACGCCGGACTATGACCCAACAAAGCTAGCGCTGGCGACGGGCATACAGCCTACAATGCCGTCTCAAATCCAACAACTCTTCCATGAACTCAGCGAACAGGTGCGCGATGACCCGCTGGCGGACAGACTGCATGAGGCATGTTTTCACTTTACTTTTTTGCCGTTGACTCTTCCGCTGTACGCCGAAAGCGACCCCTTTCCTGAAAAGATTACCCGGTTACATGCCATGTGGGCTGATTATCAGGCCCGGCGAATTACCGTCAGAGAATTGCGTTTGATTGCTCTTCCCGGCCAGCTATTGCTTGCCGGGATCCCGGACGAGGAGGCTGTGGCGATGCGCCACGCTTTTTGCCAGAAAGTTCTGCTATCGCCCTGGAAAGACGAACTGCTTTCCAGGCACGCCACCACGCCGCTTCCGGCGCCTTTCTGGCACTGTACGCTACTGCGCTACAGAGCCCGTTTTCTACCTGAACATTTGCGGCGGTACTTTCAGCAGAATCAGGCGCTTCGATTTGGCGCGGTTTGTGGAGAACTCAAACTGGCCAGAGTGAGCTACAACTGGGCCCGCTGTGAGGCTGTTAACCTCCAGGGGTAGGCGCCGGCTACCGCCATCCCGGCAGGAAGGACCGCGGAGGCTATTTCCGGGTATCGCCATGTTTGTTTCTTTTGTGAACATATAGCAGCTGATCGGATTTTTTGATCGCGCTGTCAAGAGAATCATCTGGTTCTAATTGATAGTTGCCATGTGAAAAAGAGACCTTCTGGTCTCTATCCGTATGACGTAAGTTTTCTTTGATTCGGGCGATGACTGCTAAGCTTTTGGTATAGTCGGTATTGATAAGAATTAATAGAAACTCATCGCCACCAATACGAATGCCATAGTCACTTTTACGAATGGACTGCTCGATAGAATGGCCCAACGCCTGAATGACTTTATCGCCCATATTGTGACCGAATGTGTCGTTGATCTTTTTCAGACCATCGCTGTCGATAGACACTAGCGTAACAGGAATGTGCTTTTTCAGCATGGCATCTATCTTATTACTCAAGGATCCGGTGAGTATCTTTCTGTTATACAGGCCGGTCAGGGTATCCGTAATATTATCTTTGGACAGCTGAGCATGGCGCGCCATTTGCTTTTTGGTGTAACGACAAAGCAGCCAGGTGCTAAAGATATAGATGAACACCAGCCATAAATTGTTGATAATAAAATAGATGAGATCGACTCTGACATTTAATGCATAGAGTGGAGTTAAATTTTCTTTGTATTTTATGATGTTAATTGATTTAATCATCGAACGATGGAAATAAATATCATCAGCGGTCGATTCATCCGTCACGTACAACGACAGGAAGCGCCAGAGTACCGGACGGTCTGCGGTGTAAAAAGCAGTGGTTAAATCATCGATATTCACATCGGTGACGATAATGCCTTTAATTAAACCATTTTGAAAAACCGGGGTGAGTATGCTAATGATATTTTTTTTAGTATAACCGTCGCGATAAATGTGGGAGGTGGTATTTTCGCCATGACGCAGATCGTTCAACGCCCGACGATCGATGTTGATAGTATGGGCGCTACGGGTAATATCGATGACATTATCATCACGCACCAACCAGTTATCAAACTTGTACTTGTTAGTATCAATGATTTTATTAATATAAATATAGTTATTGACCAGGTCGATATAGTATCGGATATTATTGAAAATATACCCCCGGTAACCAGAGAAAGTATATTTTGACACCGACATGCGGCGATCGTTTTGAATAACGGAAAGCGCAGAAACATCCTCGGCCCAGGCCTGACAGTCCGCATTCCGGGTTTGCAACGTTCCATTTAGACCCTGATAGGTCTGGTTTCGCAGGTTCAAACCCTGTACGCCATTGACCGATTCCAGGTGTTGGCACACGTCGTCATGCTTATTTTTGTCGCCATCTGGCGACAGGGGGAGTATAGAAAAAGCCCGGGAAAGCTGAAATGCCATATTCTGATTGATATATTCCGCATGGGAGAGCGCAGATCGTCCATTTTCCGCCACGTAGTTCATGTAACTTTCCAGTTCCCGGTATTCACGGGTGCTGAAACCGATGAAGATAGCTGTGGTCAGAATAACGATTAGTGTATTGATATAGCGGAAATTCACGGCAAAGCGTCTGCTGTCCATCCTAAATGGCCTGTATACCTGAAGCGGTGATAATCCGGGTTAACTGGTCATGCATCAGTCCCGGGGTGACACTAAAATGTAATCGGCATGCGCAGACAGACTCCTCGGCTGCAATCGCGCTCAACCATGGTTCACTGGTATTGTCATTCATAAGAAATTACTTTTATTCACTATAATTGCAATATATTAATCTGAATTAATTTTTTTTACCAGTTACTTGGGCTATTTAACCGGCGATCCTGCGACAGAAAAATTTAATCATCTTGTGCTATGCTACGGGTTCATAGCCAATCGCTATAAATCATAGTGAATCAGTCTTTAATATCGCCAATGATATTTCCTATAGTCTCAGACGCTACTTTTCCTGCCACGATCGGCAGGCTATTTTAAAAAGGACCCTGGGATAATGTTTTTTACGCTGAAGAAGTTTGTTGTTTCGTTGCTTGTCGTCAGCACCGCGCTGCTGGTCGCCTGTGGCCCCGCCGGGCAGGACCCGAATCATATCAAAGTCGGTATCAGTGCGGGAATCGATCAGCAGGTCTGGGCGGTGGCGCAGAAGGTGGCGAAAGAGAAGTATAATCTTGATGTTGAAGTCGTTACCTTTAACGATTTCGTTCAGCCAAATGAAGCGCTGAATAATGGCGATCTGGACATCAACGCTTTCCAGCATAAACCGTACCTGGATAAACAGATCCAGGAGCGCGGCTATAAGCTGGTTGAGGTGGGCACGACATTCGTCTATCCGATTGCCGCCTACTCGAAAAAAATACGCACTATCGATGAACTGCCTGATGGCGCGCAAGTGGCGGTGCCAAACGATCCGACCAACCTTGGACGTTCGCTGCTTTTGTTACAAAAACAGGGGCTGATTACCCTTAAAGATGGGGTGGGTCTGCTGCCGACGTCGTTAGATATTGTGAATAACCCGAAGAAGCTTAAAATCGTCGAGATTGAGGCGCCGCAGTTGACCCGCGCGCTTGACGATCGGCAAATTGCGCTTGCCGTGATTAATACGACGTTTTCCAGTCAGGTGGGGCTCTCGCCCAGCCGCAACGGGTTGTTCGTCGAAGATAAAAACTCACCCTACGTCAATATTTTCGCCAGCCGGATTGATAACAAAGACAGTGAAAAGGTGAAAAACCTGGTGAAAGCGTATCACAGCGATGAAGTCGCCGCTGCCGCCGCGGAACTGTACAAAGGCGACGCGGTAAAAGGCTGGTAATCTGTGCTGTATCAGGCCGGCGGCGGAAGCACGTCACCGGCCTGGGCGGGGAGGGATTACTTCTGGATCAGATAGCGGATAGTTGGCCCGTCTTGTTGAATATCGAGCACGGTATAACCGTAGTTGCGGGCGTCCTGCGGAATGTTATTAATCGACTGTGGGCAATCGCTGACCACTTCGAGAATTTCCCCTTTTTTGAGTGAAGGCATCGCTTCGAGGGTGGCGACGGCCGGATAGGGGCAGGGTTCGCCTACCATGTCGAGACGATAATCGGGAACAATAGTGTTCATGCAGTTTCCTTAATATTGGCCATCGCGGCGGATTTATGCCGGAAAAAACGTTTCTCCCAGGCAATGACCAGCATCAACGCGATAAATAACAGCAGATAGGTCACCAGCAGGCCGCCAAAAGGCCCGAAGGTGGTCAGCAGATTGACTTTATCCCAGCGGGTGGCCAGCGTTGGTGATAAATCATCCCAGAAATAGGCCAGAATCGTCGAACCAATGACGTTACCCAATCCTACCCACCAGTAGTGGACTTGACCTTCAACGGCGCGGTACATCCAGCCGGTTTCACAGCCGCCTGCCAGCACAATACCGAAACCAAACAACAGGCCGCCGATAACCGCGTTCGGGCCAGCCCACATGATTTTGGGTTCCATACCCAGTTGCACATAGCTGAAAATACCAATCGCACTCGCCGCCATCCCAAAGATAATCGCTTTGGCCATATAGGTGCGTCCGGTGATCCACATATCGCGGAACGCCGAAGTAAAGCAGATCTGCGCACGTTCGATCAGTAGACCAAAACCGACCCCGAACAGCATCGCCAGTCCGAGTTTGGGCTGATTGAGTGCAGTCAGTAACCCCCAGGCGATCATCGCGAAGAACACCAGCATCCCTGCGCGAAAACGACGCCGCGCCTGCGCCGGTTTTTGCGTTAGCGGCGAGGCCGCCGACACTTTCTGAATCCTGACCGGGATTCGGAACAGGGGAAGTAGTGTAAAGCGCGCGCCAAACCAGGTCCCGATAGCCGTCGCGATGGCAAAAAACCAGGCGTGGAGTGAAAACTGAGGAATACCGGTAAAAAAGGCTGCCAGGTTGCAGCCCATCGCCAGGCGTGCACCAAAACCGGCAATGATCCCGCCCGCCACGGCCTGAATAATCCGGATCCGGCTGCGCGGCAGGCGGAGTTTGACATTGTTTGCCCACAGCGCGGCGGCGAAACAGCCACCAAACATACCGATAATCATCATGCCATCAATGCGGGTTAACGGCGTCCCCTCGAGATGAATCAGTTTGAAATAACCCCATTGCTCGGTATGAACGCCGGCAAGTTGCAATAACTGCCCTCCCCAGCGGGTAAATTCCCCGGTAACGGCCCAGAACGTGCCGGTAATACCGAAATAATAGGTGGAGA
>NZ_JBCNNS010000213.1:0-4881 GCF_039594335.1 Raoultella sp. | reverse complement strand
ACCAACCAGCCGGCAATTTCAAATGTCAGGGCGATAACCACCATGACAATAAAGATGCCGGTATCTTTCGGCAATTTATGCCGTAAATTAGCGAGGAAAGAGGATCGCTCATTTGCAGCGGTTGCGGTCAGTTTCATATTGCTCATTCTCTACACCTCAGTGGGCTGCCAACGACAAAATGGTTTCCTGATCGGCCTCGTCTTTGTCGAGGATGCCGGTAATACGTCCTTCATGCATGACCATAACGCGATCGCTCATACCAAGAATTTCCGGGAGTTCAGAAGAGACCATAATCACCGCGACGCCACGGTTCGCCAGCTCGCTAATCAGATGATAAATTTCAGCTTTCGCCCCCACGTCAATCCCGCGGGTTGGCTCATCAAGAATTAATATTTTGGGCTGTGCTAAAAGCCAGCGGGCAATTAAGACCTTTTGCTGATTACCGCCGCTCAGATTATTAATAATCTGATCCATGGTCGGGGTTTTAATATTCAGTCGACGGATCTGTTCCATGCAGTCTTCCGCCATCTTCATATGTTTGACGAACCCGCTCTTGCCGATATATTCCGGCATATTGACGATACTCATGTTTTCCATCACTGAGAGCACGAGGAACAGCCCGGACTTTTTACGGTCTTCCGTCAGCAGCGCCATCCCTTTTTCGATGGCCGCGGAAGGCGAGTCGATCGTCACCGGCTGGCCGTCAATCAAGACTTCGCCGCTGTCAAAGCGCTCCATCCCGAACAGGCTCTCCATGACTTCGCTGCGCCCGGCGCCAACCAGACCCGCAACGCCGAGAATTTCTCCGCGGCGGACGCTGAAATTCACCTCCTCGAAGTCGCCTTTGCGCGACAGATTGCGCACCGTTAGCACCTCTTCGCCAATCGTATTATTGAACTTCGGGAACAGCTGAGTTAATTCGCGGCCCACCATCTGGGTAATCAGCGACTGACGGGTAAATTCCCCCGTCTGCCGACTGCCTACCCAAGTCCCGTCACGAAAGACGCTAATTTCATCGGTAATCGCGAAAATCTCATCCATCTTGTGGCTGATATAAATAATCGCTTTTCCCTGCTCGCGTAAATCGCGAATGATGGTAAACAGGTGAGCCACTTCGCTTTCCGTCAGCGCCGAGGTGGGTTCATCCATAATGACAATATCCGCGTTCCACGATACCGCTTTGGCTATTTCCACCATTTGCTGGGCGGCAATACTGAGATCGCCCACCAACCGGTCGGCGGATAAACGGATATTCAGTTTATTGAGCAACGTCTGAGTCTGGCGGGCCAGTTGCCGATGGTCGACAAAGCCGTATTTCATCGGCTCGCGTCCCAGCCAGATATTTTCTGCCACCGTCATATGCGGCACCAGATTCAGTTCCTGGTGGATCATGGAGATCCCCGCGCGCAGCGCATCCATCGTATCCTGGAACTGTACCGGTTCGCCCTTCACCCGAATCGCACCCTTATCGGGACGGTAAATCCCGATAAGGCACTTCATTAACGTCGACTTTCCCGCACCGTTCTCCCCCATCAGGGCGTGCACCGTCCCTGGGCGCACGCGCAATGAGACATTATCGAGCGCCTTCACGCCAGGAAAGAACTTACTGATACCCTCGGCCTCAAGTGCAAAAGCGTTCATACATCACCTCCCGTACCGCTGAGCCAGAAATGATTATTTTTGATTACGGCTGACAAATTCAGACATATTCTCTTTGGTAATCAGCTGGTAAGGGATATCGATGACTTTTTCGACTTTTTCCCCGTTCGCCAGTTTGACGGCCGCATTCACCGCCCCTTCCCCCTGCCCTCTAGCATCCTGGAAAATGGTGGCGATCATCTTGCCGTTTTTCAGCATCTGCAGTGCGTCAGGTGTCCCGTCGACACCGGCGACCAGAATGTGCTTCGGGTTGCTTCCCAACGCCTGCAGCGCGCCGATCGCCATTTCATCGTTATTAGAGGCGATCGCCTGAATATCTTCGCCGCTGGTCATCCAGTTACTCACCACATCAACGGCATCGTTACGCATAAATTTCGCCGTCTGCTTCTGGACTATCTTGATATTCGGATATTTCGCGACGACTTCTTCCACACCTTTGGTGCGGTCACGGGTGGATTCGTTCGCCAGGTCACCCAGCAGAATCGCCACGTTGCCTTTGCCGTTCATCGCCTTCGCCAGCGCTTCCATCTGCAGACGGCCTGCCAGCACCGAATCCGAACCGACATAGGCCATTTTGTCGGTCAGCGTAACCTGAGGGCGGCGGTTAACGAAGACCAGCGGAATCCCGGCTTTGGTCGCCTGATCGATAATCGGCTTCACCGCGTTGGTATCGACCGGGTTGACGATGATGGCATCGACGCCCTGACCAATAAAGTTTTGCACCTGCTGCAGCTGCTGCGCGACATCACCCTTGGCATCTTCGACCTGCGATTTCACCCCCTCTTTTTGCATCTCTTTTTGCATGGCGGTACGCAGAATAGTCAGGAAGTTATCGTCGAAAAGCGCCATGGAAACGCCGACGGAGAGATCTTTTGCCATCACCGCAGCGGGCAACATACAGACTAACAAAGAGGCAACAATCGTTTTCTTGATGTTCATAGTTGTTCCTTGGGTTCAGTGATATGCCAGTTCATTGAGATAAAATGAAAAATTCATTTCGTAAAGCGTCTTGCTGATACCTGCCGGCTCGTCAGCCATAAATCTTGCTTCTGACCACACTTTTTTGCACATGGTTATCAGAAGCACTTAATTTAGTGGCTTTTCTAATGAATTATTAAAACAACAGTTCATAAATCATACGATTTATCGGCCAGTCAATTTCAGATGTTTTATTTCATTAAAAACACATATGAAACTTTTATTATTAAATAACTGAAATGAAAATTTTAAAACCACCTGATAACAGAACTTTGACAGATATCTAACATTGCGGCATAAACGCGCAAAAAATGAGAGGCGCCCAGCAGTTTACGCACAAGTCACAGGCCTGCCGCGGGCAATCCGCCAGAGAGGATTACCCACCTCAAGAAAAGGGGTATTTGAAACATCAGCCGCGTTTTCAGGTGTCGGAGCATGCGCTTGTCGCCGCCCACGATCGCGGCCTCATCGGGAAGATAAAAAATACGCGGAAGACCCGTCAGGAGGGGATGAGAGATGTGGCGGAGCACGGGGCGGCAGGGCGTGACGAATGAGCAAAATCACCTCCAGCCCCACCAGACGATGCGTGCCGATAGGTTGACGGTTGAAATCAGGTAATGTCACTCAGCCCCGGCCGCCAAAACGCAAACAAAATAGTGCACCTCACACAGTCCGCAGCATGATGCGAGGACAGCGGCCTTATGCGGAGAAATGCTAGTCTGTGACTTTTAGCGCCAGCTCATAGGCACTGGTTTTTCCTTCATCGCGCGCGCTTCCCATCTGATAGACGCGGACGGTATATTTTCCGTTGGTTTCCAGACGCTGCTCAAATCCCCCTTCCGTCATTGAGCCATTAAAAATGGTCTCATTCGCAGGGTTGAGCACGTTGAAACAGGGATGAGGCCATTTGCTCTTCATGGTGACATGCATCCGCTGACCCGCTTTCACCACCAGCGTGTAATCCTTCACATCGGCGCCGCTCAGCGCATTTTTAATTGTGGTTCCGTGGGTACCTTTAGCGAAATGAACCGCAAGCGTATTTATTTTATAACTGGCCAGGGCAGATAGCGGCGCAAATAAACAACCAGCGCAGATCAAGCTTCCAACAATTAACTTTAAATTTTTCATTTAGTTAACACCTTATGTTGTTATATCTGGTGTTATAGCACATAAGGTCTTGTGGGGAATATTTCAGGAAATAGATTGAAACGATTTCATCACCGGGCATTCGCCTGCGCGTCAAAATGAAGCCACTCGCCATGATGGCCTCCAGCCCGTCCTGCGGACGCTGAGCATTGGTAAGCGCTATCGGCATCAGAAGACCATGACACAAAAAAGCCCCCGGCTCTGACCAGCCAGGGGCTTTGTCCGCAGGCGTCATTTATTTCTGCGGACGCATCGCCGGGAACAGGATCACGTCGCGGATGGTGTGGCTGTTGGTAAACAGCATCACCATCCGGTCAATACCGATGCCCAGACCGGCGGTCGGCGGCAGACCATATTCCAGCGCGGTCACATAGTCTTCATCGTAGAACATCGCTTCATCGTCACCGGCGGCTTTCGCATTCACCTGCTCCTGGAAGCGCTGCGCCTGGTCTTCCGCGTCGTTCAACTCGCTGAAGCCGTTACCGATTTCTCGGCCGCCGATAAAGAACTCGAAGCGGTCGGTAATTTCCGGATTCACGTCATTACGCCGCGCCAGCGGAGAGACTTCCGCCGGATACTCGGTAATGAAGGTCGGCTGAATCAGGTGCGCTTCCGCCACTTCGTCGAAGATTTCCGTGACGATGCGTCCCAACCCCCAACTCTTCTCAACGTGGATACCGATAGATTCCGCCAGCGCTTTCGCCGCGGCGAAGTTATCCAGCGTCGCCATCTCGGTTTCCGGGCGGTATTTCTTGATAGCTTCACGCATGGTCAGTTTTTCAAACGGCTTACCGAAATCGAATACCTGGTCGCCGTACGGCACTTCGCTTTTACCCAGCACGGTCTGCGCCAGAGTGCGGAACAGGGATTCGGTCAGCTCGATCAGATCTTTATAGTCCGCGTACGCCATATAGAGTTCCATCATGGTGAACTCTGGGTTGTGACGCACGGAGATGCCTTCGTTACGGAAATTACGGTTGATTTCGAACACGCGCTCGAAGCCGCCCACAACCAGACGCTTCAGATACAGTTCCGGCGCGATACGCAGGTACATATCCATATCCAGGGCGTTGTGATGGGTGATAAACGGGCGAGCAG
>NZ_JBCNNS010000212.1:0-4896 GCF_039594335.1 Raoultella sp. | reverse complement strand
CGGAAATTGAAGCGGCGCGTGGGGAGATTTCCCTGAGCTATTTCGAATTTGGCACGCTCTCTGCGCTGTGGTTGTTTAAGCAGGCGCAGCTCGACGTGGTGATCCTTGAGGTTGGTCTCGGCGGGCGCCTTGATGCCACCAATATCGTCGATGCTGATGTGGCGGTGGTGACCAGCATTGCCCTGGATCATACTGATTGGCTGGGGCCGGATCGGGAAAGCATTGGCCGTGAGAAGGCCGGTATTTTCCGTGCTGCTAAACCTGCCATCGTTGGCGAGCCGGAGATGCCCCATACTACTGCTGAAGTGGCCGCCGGGAAAGGCGCGATGCTTCTGCGACGCGATGTCGACTGGCGCTATGTCGCCGATGCGCAGACGTGGTCATTCAGCGACGGGGAGGGGACTCTGGTGGATTTACCGTTGCCGCAGATTCCAATGCCGAATGCGGCAACGGCGCTGGCAGCGCTGCGAGCCAGCCGACTTAAGCTGAGCGATCGGGCGATTCGCGACGGTATTAAACAGGCCATGCTGCCGGGACGTTTTCAGATAATCCGCGAAGCGCCGCGCGTTATTCTTGATGTGGCGCATAACCCCCATGCGGCCGCCTGGCTCGCCGGACGTCTCAAAAGCCTGTCGAAAACGGGGCGCGTGCTGGCGGTTGTTGGTATGCTGCATGATAAAGATATTGCTGGCACGCTGGCAAACCTGACGGCGGAAGTGGATAGCTGGTACTGTGCGCCTCTGGAAGGGCCGCGCGGTGCAACGGCACAACAGCTGCAGGAGCATTTACGCGCAGGAAAAGCTTACGCCAATGTGGCTCAGGCCTGGCATGCGGCAATGGCCGATGCCAGACCGGAAGATACGGTGCTGGTGTGTGGTTCATTCCATACGGTGGCGCATGTAATGGAAGAAATAGAGGCGGGGAGAATCGGTGGCGAGTAAGTTTCAGAACCGTTTAGTCGGGACGATTGTGCTGGTCGCGCTGGGGGTGATTATCCTCCCGGGTCTGCTTGACGGTCAGAAAAAGCATTATCAGGACGAATTCGCGGCAATTCCACTGGTGCCAAAACCGGGCGACCGCGATGAGCCGGATATGCTCCCGGCGGCGACTCAGGCACTTCCGGCTCAGCCGCCGGAGGGCGCGGCTGAAGAGGTCAGAGCGGGAGACGCCGCTGCACCGTCATTGGATCCGTCGCGCATCCCGGTTAACAGCAACAGTTTCGATGATGTACAGGAGCCGGTTGTTGCGCCGAAGCCGCAGCCCAAACCACAGGCTCAACCTCAACCTCAATCTAAACCGCAGCCCCAGTCGCCGAAGCCGGTTGAGAAGCCGCAGTCGCAGCAACAAACCGTTGCTCAGACGCAGCCGACGAAACCGGCAGAGATACCTGCTCCGACCGGTAAAGCCTATGTGGTGCAGCTTGGCGCGCTGAAGAATGCGGATAAGGTCAATGAAATCGTCGGTAAGCTACGTTCCTCCGGCTTTAAGGTCTACACGTCGCCTTCGACACCGGTTCAGGGTAAAATTACCCGTATTCTGGTCGGCCCCGACGCTTCAAAAGATAAACTGAAAGGGCAGCTTGGCGACCTGAAACAGCTCTCCGGCCTGAGCGGTGTGGTCATGGGATATAGCCCCAACTAATCTTCCCCCTCTCCGCGCTGGTGAGGGGGAAAGCTCCTGTCTGACGCGCTTTCAGGAGGCGAAAGACAGCATGGCGTTGAATGTTTTTTCAGCGCCATTTTTATTTCTGTAGGGCACGGAAATCCCTACGCAAACGTTTTCTTTTTCTGTTAGAATGCGCCCCGAACCGGACGACAGGGCGTAAATCGTGGGATGTTTATGGTCTGGATTGATTACGTCATTATAGCGGTGATTGGTTTTTCCTGTCTGGTAAGCCTGATCCGCGGCTTTATTCGTGAAGCGTTATCGCTGGTAACCTGGGGATGCGCTTTCTTTGTTGCCAGCCATTACTACACTTATCTGGCTGTCTGGTTCACGGGTTTTGAAGACGAAATGGTCCGCAATGGGATTGCTATCGCGATATTGTTTATCGCAACGCTTATCGTTGGCGCCATCGTTAACTATGTGATTGGCGCACTGGTTGAGAAAACGGGCCTGTCGGGTACCGACAGGGTGTTAGGGATCTGTTTTGGCGCCCTGCGTGGCGTGCTGATTGTCTCTGCGATTCTGTTCTTTCTCGATAGCTTTACCGGTATGGCGAAAAGCGAAGACTGGCAAAAGTCAGAGCTTATCCCGCAGTTCAGTTTCGTTATCAGATGGTTTTTTGACTATCTGCAAAGCTCGTCAAGTTTCTTGCCCAAAGCATAAGCGTTGGGATGTGGCTGAACGAGGAAAAGACGTATGTGCGGTATTGTCGGTATCGCCGGTGTTATGCCGGTAAACCAGTCGATTTATGACGCGTTAACGGTGCTTCAGCATCGTGGCCAGGATGCCGCAGGCATCATCACTATTGATGCAAATAATTGTTTCCGTTTGCGTAAGGCCAACGGACTGGTGAGTGACGTTTTCGAAGCTCGCCATATGCAGCGTATGCAGGGCAATATGGGTATTGGCCATGTTCGCTATCCTACGGCGGGCAGCTCAAGTGCCTCCGAGGCACAGCCTTTTTATGTCAACTCACCGTATGGTATTACGTTGGCGCACAATGGCAATCTGACCAATGCGCACGAGCTGCGTAAGAAGCTGTTTGAAGAAAAACGCCGCCATATCAACACCACCTCCGATTCTGAAATCCTGCTCAACATCTTCGCCAGCGAGCTGGATAACTTCCGTCATTATCCGCTGGAAGCGGATAACATTTTTGCCGCGATTGCTGCGACGAATCGTCAAATCCGCGGCGCTTATGCCTGTGTGGCGATGATCATTGGTCACGGTATGGTTGCCTTCCGCGATCCGAACGGCATTCGTCCTCTGGTGTTGGGGAAACGTGATGTTGGCGATGGCCGTACCGAGTATATGGTGGCCTCCGAAAGCGTGGCGCTCGATACCCTTGGCTTCGAATTCCTGCGCGATGTGGCGCCGGGTGAAGCGGTCTATATTACCGAGAAGGGCCAGCTGTTTACCCGCCAGTGCGCTGAGAATCCGGTCAGCAACCCGTGCCTCTTTGAGTACGTCTATTTTGCTCGCCCGGACTCGTTTATCGACAAGATTTCCGTCTACAGTGCCCGTGTCAATATGGGCACTAAGTTGGGCGAGAAGATTGCCCGCGAATGGGAAGATCTGGATATCGACGTGGTGATTCCGATTCCGGAAACCTCCTGCGATGTCGCGCTGGAAATTGCCCGTATCCTCGATAAACCTTATCGCCAGGGTTTCGTAAAAAACCGTTACGTTGGCCGGACATTCATCATGCCGGGTCAGCAGCTGCGCCGGAAGTCGGTGCGTCGTAAGCTCAATGCAAACCGCGCTGAGTTCCGCGACAAAAACGTGCTACTGGTGGATGACTCCATCGTGCGTGGTACCACCTCGGAGCAGATTATCGAGATGGCGCGCGAAGCCGGTGCGAAAAAAGTTTATCTGGCTTCCGCTGCGCCAGAGATTCGTTTCCCGAACGTTTACGGCATTGATATGCCGACGGCAACCGAGCTTATTGCCCACGGTCGCGAAGTGGACGAAATCCGCCAGATCATCGGCGCTGATGGCCTTATCTTCCAGGATCTGAACGATCTGATTGATGCCGTGCGTGCGGAAAACCCGGATATTCAACAGTTTGAATGTTCGGTATTTAACGGCGTGTACGTCACCAGGGATGTGGACCAACAGTACCTTGATTATCTCGATTCCTTACGTAATGACGATGCGAAAGCGGTGCAGCGTCAGAACGAAGTGGAAAACTTAGAGATGCATAACGAAGGCTAAGCCACACCTTTGTTATCAAAGCCCGCCATCGTCAGATTGCGGGCTTTTTGCTTTGCGGGCCCCGAAAGCACGGCTTCACGCTTAGCGGGCCGCAAGGCTTGCGTCCGGTGCTATAATCCGGCAAAGTCTGCCCCATTCGGTGGAAGAGGCAATCAGCGTGAAACGACTTATTATTGGTATCTCCGGCGCCAGCGGCGCCATTTACGGTGTACGATTGCTGCAGATTTTACGCGATGTGCCTGATGTCGAGACGCATCTGATCATGAGTCAGGCAGCGCGGCAGACGTTGGCGCTGGAGACCAGGTATTCCCTGCGGGAAGTGCAGGCCCTGGCTGATGTGGTTCATGATGCGCGTGATATCGCCGCCAGTATCTCGTCGGGGTCGTTTAAGACTGTCGGAATGGCGATATTGCCTTGTTCCGTGAAAACGCTTTCCGGCATTGTTCACAGCTATACCGATGGTCTGCTGACCCGCGCGGCGGACGTGGTCCTTAAAGAGCGTCGCCCGCTGGTTTTGTGCGTTCGGGAAACGCCGTTCCATCTTGGGCATCTGCGCCTGCTGGTGCAGGCCGCGGAGATGGGCGCGGTGATCATGCCGCCGGTTCCGGCCTTCTACCATCGCCCGCAAACCCTCGATGATGTGATTAACCAGACGGTCAACCGGGTCATCGATCAGTTCGATATTACCCTCCCCCAGGATCTCTTTACCCGTTGGCAGGGGCCTTCTGACGCACTAAAGTAGTGCGTATCGTCAACTTTTGCGTCTCCGCAGTGCAATTTTGTCGCCTCGATCAAATCCTCGACATTTAATTTGTTTTTTTGCGTTTGGCCACTGCGGTTTGTCCGTCAATGCTGCTATCTTCCCTCTCAAGACAATCCTGCAACTTTATATTAACAAATTTAACACTGTTTCCAGCACGTACTGAGAAGATGGCATAAAACCTGCAGGATGAGTCGGCTACACACATAACGAAACAACGCACCATATAACAACATCACGACACTTAAGGGTATTGT
>NZ_JBCNNS010000211.1:0-4958 GCF_039594335.1 Raoultella sp. | reverse complement strand
TCCCGCGACGCTTTTGCCGCTGGCAGCCAGTGCCTGCAACAGCGCACGAGAAACCACTGTCTTCCCGACAGAGGTGTCAGTACCTGTTATAAAGAAACGCTTAAACATCATTAACCCCACAGTTATGCTGACGATTTATACAGAAGAGAAGGAATAAACTGTGGGAAAATTCTACGTGAAATCGCCGGAGACCAGCTTGAGATAGCGCAATTTTTGGTGTGACTATGAAAAAATGTTAACCCTGTAACAGTCGGATGAGCAGAGATCCGTTATAGAGGGCATCCTTCACCAGCGCTGCACCGGCCATCGTTCCACGGTTAGAAAACTGCGTGCTTTCAACGGTAATATGCCGACTGTAGGCAGGCAGAGATTGTTGCCGAATACAATCTGAAATGGCGGGGAATAAGATATCGGCCGCCAGACTAAACGGAGATCCAATGAGGATTTTTTGCGGGTTGAACAGATTGACCATAATCGCCAGAATCCGTCCGACGTGCTGGCCCACGCCGCTGATAATATCCCGCGCCAGCAAATCGCCCTGTAGCGCCGCCTGACACAGCCACTCGACGCTCAACGGCTGCTGATGCAGCATCGAACTCATTGATTTCGTCATTCGCACCTGGGCCAGCTCCAGCACGCTTTCGACGCTGGCGATCGTCTCGAGGCAACCGTGGTTGCCGCAGTAGCATCGCTTGCCGTAGGGATCGACCTGAGTATGACCGATCTCGACCAGGCTGCTGCTGCCCGCATGCAGCAGGCGACCATCGGTAATCACGCCGGCGCCGACATTATGATCAATCACCACCTGAATGACGTCCCGCGCCCCGCGGGACGCGCCAAACAGCGACTCCGCCATCGTCCATGCGCTGATATCGTGCTGGATATAGACCGAGACGCCGGTGTGGTTCGCCAGAACCTCGCCAAGCGGCAGATCTTTGACCTCGTCATAAAATGGCATCCGGTGAATAACGCCATTTTCAGTATCAATGATGCCCGGCAAGGTAACAGCGATGGCGGTCAGACGCTCCAGTTTCTTTTGATGGCGGATAAAGAATTGATCGATCTGCTCAACCACGCGCGTCAGGAACGGTTGTTCATGCTGGAGCGCCAGCCCGAGCTGCTCCTCGACCACCAACTTGCTGCTCAGATCGCGCAACGCAAGGTGAATTTCACCGCGGCTTATTCGCACAGAGAGATAGTGCCAGGCCTCGGTCTCGACCATCAGACCCACGGCGGGACGCCCGCGGCTTCCCGGCTCCTGAATTTCCGTCTCCTGAACCAGATGCGCTTCGAGCATTTCACGCACGATTTTAGTAATGCTGGCCGGTGCCAGTTGCGCAAAACGGGAAAGGTCGATGCGCGACACCGGGCCAAGCTGATCAATCAGGCGATATACCGCTCCGGCATTGGTCTGCTTTATTTGATCGATATGGCCTGGCTGACTGTCCGCTACCACCATTGACTCCCTTTATTTTCGCGCTTCGAAATAAACTTTTAGCTATGGTGAAGCACTTGGGTAGCACTCGTCAAATTTTTACTTAGCCTTGTGATTTACCGCACATTTTTGACTGTTTTTAGTCTTAATTACTCCCCACGGCGGCAGCAAGAAGGTATTCCCGAAAGCGTTGCGCCGCCTGGCTTTGTTCATGATGCTTCGACCACACCAGCCACATTTCCGAAACCGCATCCTGTTCTTTGATGGGCAGCCAGCGCATTTCGTTGAGCTGCACCCGCTTAAACGACGCCGGCAATATCGACACCCCCAGCCCGGAAGCCACCAGGCCGATAATCGTCATCGCCTCGCCCACCTCCTGAGCGATCATCGGCGTCTGACCATAGCGCCGCATCAGCCCCAGAATGTCGTCATACAGACCGGTTCCGACGTGCGGATCAAAAAAGACAAACGGCTCGCGGGCCAGTTCGGCCAGGCTTACTGCCTCCTGACGCGCCAGCGGATGGTCGCTCGGCACCATCGCCAGCAGCGGCTCACGCAGTACCCGCTCCCAGACCAGCGTCTCCGGCAGTTGCGTATTGCGCATCAGCCCCAGATCGAGGGCGCCTTCATTCAGCGGCACAATCTGTTCGCGGGTATTGGTTTCCCGGGTCTGAATATGCACGTCCGGATAGCGCCGGCGAAAGGTGGAGAGCGTATCAGAAACCGCCTTGATGAACGGCGCGGAAGAGGTAAAACCGATGTGCAGTTCCCCGGTTTCACCGTGATGCAGACGGCTTGCGCGCGCCGCCGCATCGTCGACCAGGCTGAGGATGTGTCGGCTGTCGGCAAGAAACTGTCGGCCCGCCGCCGTCAGGCTCACGCTGCGGTTGGTTCGGGCGAAGAGGCGTGCGCCAATCTGTTGTTCAAGTATCTGGATCTGCTGGCTTAACGGCGGCTGTGAGATGTTCAGCCGAGCCGCCGCCCGGCCAAAATGGAGTTCTTCGGCGACGGCAATAAAGTAGCGGAGATGACGTAGCTCAATACTCATATTTAAAAAGTCTTATTTGAGATTATTAATATATTAGACAGAATATTTACATTTTCATACCCTTAAAAAGTGATCTGTGATGTTTCCTAACTCTGTGTTATCAGCAAGGATTGTTCCGTGAGTCGTACAACTACCGTTGACACCGTGCCGGCAAGCGAGGTCAGCGACAATGTTATATCCCAGCCAAATAAGTTTATTAAGCGCGGTACCCCTCAGTTTATTCGAGTCACTCTCGCCCTCTTCTCCGCCGGTCTGGCCACCTTCGCACTGCTCTACTGCGTCCAGCCGATTCTGCCGGTGCTCTCGGCCGAATTTGGCGTGACTCCCGCCAGCAGCAGCATTTCGCTGTCGATTTCCACCGCGATGCTCGCCGTTGGCCTGCTGTTTACAGGCCCGCTTTCGGATGCTATCGGCCGTAAACAGGTGATGGTCACCGCACTGGTGCTGGCCTCATGCTGTTCTTTACTGTCTACGATGATGGCGAGCTGGCACGGCATTTTGATGATGCGAGCGCTGATTGGCCTGTCGTTAAGTGGCGTGGCGGCGGTCGGTATGACCTATCTGAGTGAGGAGATCCACCCCAGCGTCGTCGCCTTCTCCATGGGGCTGTACATCAGCGGCAACTCGATTGGCGGAATGAGCGGCCGTCTGCTGACCGGCGTTTTCACCGATTTTTTCGGCTGGCGCGTCGCGCTAGCGGTGATCAGCGGCTTTGCGCTGGCCTCGGCGATTATGTTCTGGCGGATCCTGCCGGAATCGCGGCACTTCCGCCCAAGTTCGCTGCGCCCTAAAACCCTGTTGATTAACCTGCACTTGCATTGGCGCGATCGCGGACTGCCGCTGTTGTTCCTCGAAGGATTCCTGCTGATGGGATCTTTTGTCACCCTGTTCAACTATATCGGCTATCGTCTGATGATGTCGCCATGGTCACTGAGTCAGGCGGTGGTTGGCCTGCTTTCCGTCGCTTATCTGACAGGAACCTGGAGTTCACCGAAGGCCGGGGCGATGACCGCACGCTATGGCCGGGGCCCGGTGATGCTCGCTTTTACCACCGTCATGCTGGGCGGGCTGACGCTGACCCTGTTTTCCTCTCTGTGGCTGATTTTTGCGGGCATGCTGCTGTTCTCCGCCGGTTTCTTTGCCGCCCACTCGGTAGCCAGCAGCTGGATTGGTCCTCGTGCACGCCGCGCCCGCGGCCAGGCATCGTCGCTGTACCTGTTCAGCTACTATCTCGGTTCCAGTATTGCGGGGACATTAGGTGGGGTATTCTGGCATAACTATGGCTGGAACGGCGTGGGTGGCTTTATCGCGCTGATGCTAATGGCAGCACTGCTGACCGGCGTTTGCCTGCACAAACGTCTGAAATAATCTCTCTTCACGTGGCCTTCAACGGCCACGTCTTTCACCACATGCCCAGTACCGACGAAGCGCCCAATAATTCTCTGACGGCATCAATAGACAGCAGTGCAATAAACAGAATAGTGAACGGATTCATAATGACCCCCTGACTACGGCATGCGCTCAGATAAGTTTAGCCGTTTGCTCAACAAGAATCCGCTATTCTGGCCACATAAATATGACAATATTTCGATCCTGTCTCTGGGCAGGCGGAAAAACTGGCGCAATCGGCTGTCACGCCCCAATCGTGCGGCGGATCCAGTGGCATAGCGCGCCTTTCGTCTCATGTGGAAGATTGGCGCGGATCAGGATAGTGTAGAGGTCAACGGGCAACACCTTTCGTTCACTCGCAACAGGTCAAACTAAACATGACTGAAAACAAAAACTATCAGCAGCTTACCCGCACTTTCCAGCGTCTCTCTCGCTTCTCGCATCTCGGCGCGATCGCCGGCTGGGATATGTTCGCCATGATGCCGCCAGGTGGCAGTGCCGCGCGAGGAGAGGCTCTGGCGGAACTGGGCGTGCTGCAGCATCAAATCCTGACGGATAAGAGCGTGGCTGAGGCGCTGCGCAACGCACGCCAGGAAAACCTGAATGACGTCGAACAGGCTAATCTGCGCGAAATGACCCGTCAGTACGAACAGGCGGCGCTGCTGCCGGAAAGTCTGGTGGAGGCCAAATCACTGGCGGGCAGCCGCTGCGAACACGCCTGGCGCAGCCAGCGCCCGGCGAACGATTGGGAAGGTTTCGTCGAAAACCTGCGTGAGGTGGTGAAACTGAGCCGTGAAGAAGCCGCCATTCGCGCCGGGGCGAAAGGCGGCTCTCGCTACGATGCCCTGCTGGATATTTTCGAACCGGATATGACCAGCGCGCGGCTTGACGTTTTGTTTGCCGATCTCAAATCCTGGCTGCCGACCCTACTGACCAGCGTCGTCGAAAAGCAGTCCCTACACCCGCCGGTTGCACCGCAGGGCCCGTTCCCGATCGCCGAACAACGCGAGCTGGGACTGGAAGCGATGCGGATTTTGGGCTTTGATTTCGATGGCGGACGTCTTGATATCAGCGCCCATCCGTTCT
>NZ_JBCNNS010000210.1:0-4983 GCF_039594335.1 Raoultella sp. | reverse complement strand
TTAACCTGGGTAATAAAGTGGCTCACCGGCAGGGTGGGATCCGGCATCGCGGGTAATGGCGCCGCCTGGAGGGTAAATGCCGCGCCCGCCAGCGCCAGTGCGAAATACATTGCATGTCGTTTCATCGTTAGTCCTCTTCCGTTGTGTCCGTTCTGTTATCGTCTTACCACCAGATTTCCGCCTGCGCCCCCACGGCAAACTGATCGTTTTTACCGTCTTCAAAAATGCTGGTGGTATTATTCGCTGCCTTATCCAGGTCGATATCCTTCGCTTTAATATAGGTGGCATAGAAGCGAATTTCCGGGCGCGAGGTCAGCATACTGGTATTGACTTTGAAGGTATGGAACAGCGTGGTCTTGT
The DNA here is from genome assembly GCF_039594335.1 of Raoultella sp. Lineage (NCBI taxonomy): Bacteria > Pseudomonadati > Pseudomonadota > Gammaproteobacteria > Enterobacterales > Enterobacteriaceae > Klebsiella > Raoultella sp. The sequence continues at coordinate 4,623 of NZ_JBCNNS010000210.1, read as the reverse complement.
AGCCGGACTCGTTATATTTCTTGCCGGTAACATCTTTGTTTTGCTGTTTGAAGTATCCCAGCTCGACACCGGTCTGGTTATATTTATCCCAGATATAAGCCGGTCGCAGGACCGTGCGAATGGATTCAAAATCGGAGTGGGCCCCGGTTTCGTAGCTATAGACATCGTTACCAAAGGAGTAGACGATGGCATTCGCCATAATAACGTCATCGCGTAAATAGGTTTCCCCCTGCGAGGTTAAGCGCACGGCGGTGCCATTGGTATGATCGCCATAATAGCGGCCGTTAAAGGTGGTATAGGGGCTGGATCCGGCATAGCGCGAGAAGCTGCTGGCAATAGAATTATTCGCCAGTAAGAAAGAAAATTCGTTAAAACCGCCGTTAGCCCATTTCTGTGTTAACGAAGTGCCTGCCATCCAGGTATCTTTCCACGGATAATAACCTTCATTGCCCTCTTTATATTTCTCTGAGGAACTTTGATTCGCGGCGACATAGCGTCCGCTGACCATCAGGCTGGCTTTATCCCACAGCGGAATCTCTTTGTAGCGAACGTCCAGAGTATTGGTGTTAATTTGCTGCTTATTGCTCAAAGAACGATCGTAATCATCGACATCTTCGCGGACCAATGCGATATCGAATTTCCCGGCGCCCACCTGCCAGTTTTCCAGCCCCACGCCGGCCGCCGCATCGGTTCTCTGCGTTTTCCAGTCCAGCATCTGGATTTCGATTTTTGGCGCCCCGTGTTTGCCGACCCAGAAATCGGCTTCCGGGGCAAACGGCAGGAACCCTTTGGTGTTAACGTACATATCCGAGAACTGGATGTAGTTTTCGCCGCCGGCATTGTCACCAAACCAGCCTGAGGAGTACTGCTGGCCGACGTTCCCGTCGAGCATCACGATGGCATCAACGCGTTTATCACCTTCCTGAAACACCCGCTGCTTCAGCTGCAGATCGAACCAGCCGGAATATTCATTGCCCAGGCGGCCAAGCGAACCGATCGCCCACGATTTTGGCGAGCCGTGCGAGGCGGTGCCCCAGCCGGAACGGAAGTAGCCGTTATAGCTGAAGCCAATTTCATCTTTCACGAACGTGCTAAAATCTTTCAGCGTCATCGCGCTGTAGGCTGGCGCGCCATCCGTGGCAGGTTGTTGATTTTTAACCAGCACCGCATCCGGTTTAACCGCCGTTTTCGGACCGGCGGCCGCCACCCCGGTCTTGCGCTTCTGACCTTCCGCAGGCGGAGACCATGAGGCCCAAATCTGGTCTCTTTTTCTCTCCTGGTCCTGATATTTTTTGAGCTCTTTTTGCGTGTCTTTGAGCGCTTTCTCCAGCAGCTCAAGTCGTTGCTCCACCGTCAACGGGCTTGCTATCAGAGTGGTGGAATAACAAAGAGGCGCCAGCAAGACTATCGCCGAAGCGATCCTGTTTTTTCTCATCATAATATTCCTTTATATAAGCATTGGCGTAAATAAAACACGACAGCAACAACCATCCCGCGCAGGTTCTAATAGCCCTATCCATACCGTTTGAGGTCGCGGCGGCTGTTATTTTTGCAGTTAGACAAAAGCAAAAAAAAACCTGAAGAAGACCATCTGCCTTAACAGATAATCCTCTTCAGGTTTTGCCCGCACATCGCGGTAGCAACCCTCATTCAGCCATTATTGGCCCGCATAAAACAAAAAAACCTGATACCGCCGCCGTAGGGGCAATATCAGGTTTTGCCTGCTGTCGCAGTCACAATCCGTTTAAACCACCCTGAGCGTTTAAGCTCAGGAGTGGGCGTTGATTGTTACGCGATAAAATGAATAACTCAAACGGGCAGATTGTTAATTGTGACGATAATCTCAGCAATCTCGCTGCCACGAGATAAATCATATCTAATTCTGATAAAGCCATTTACCAGAATTAGACAGAATGATTATTACTCTTTCGGATCTTTGCCGGCGAGCAGTTTATCCAGCTCATCGCCGCCAACGTGACGGAAATCCTGACCTTTGACGAAGTAGAAAATATATTCGCAGATATTCTGGCAGCGGTCGCCAATACGCTCGATGGAGCGCGCGCAGAACAGCGCGGTCAGGACGCTGGGGATAGTGCGCGAGTCTTCCATCATGTAGGTCATCAGCTGGCGTACGATGCCTTCATACTCCTGGTCGACTTTTTTATCTTCGCGATAGATACGTACCGCTTCGTCGAGATCCATACGCGCAAACGCATCCAGTACGTCATGCAGCATCTGCACCGTGTGACGGCCCAGCGATTCGAGGCTCACCAGCAGCGGCTGGTGCTGCTGGGAAAACTTCTCCAGCGCGGTGCGGCAGATTTTATCCGCCACGTCGCCGATGCGTTCCAGCTCAGCGATAGTCTTGATGATCGCCATCACCAGACGCAGGTCGCTGGCGGTCGGCTGGCGCTTGGCGATGATGCGCACGCAGGCCTCGTCGATCGCCACTTCCATCATGTTGACCTGCTTGTCGCCGTCGATGACGCGTTTCGCCAGATCGCTGTCCTGGTTATGCATGGCGGTGATCGCATCAGAAAGCTGTTGCTCCACCAGCCCACCCATGGTCATCACCTGGGTGCGGATATACTCCAGTTCAGCGTTGAACTGGCCGGAAATATGTTTGTTAAGATTTAGGTTGTCCATGGTGTCTCCTGATTGCCCAACTGGTGAGAGCCTGAAAGCACAAGGGCAAATCAACCGTAGCGGCCAGTAATATAATCTTCAGTTTGTTTCTTCGCGGGCTTGGTAAACAGGTCGTCCGTGTTGCTGAATTCAATCAGCTCGCCAAGATACATAAATGCCGTATGGTCGGAGCAACGCGCAGCCTGCTGCATGTTGTGAGTCACGATAACGACGGTGTAGTCCTGTTTCAGCTCGGTGATCAGCTCTTCGATACGCCCGGTGGAGATCGGGTCCAGCGCGGAGCACGGCTCATCAAGCAGCAGCACTTCCGGGCGGATCGCGATACCGCGGGCAATACACAGACGCTGCTGCTGACCCCCGGAGAGAGAATACCCGCTCTGGTGCAGTTTATCTTTGGTTTCGTTCCATAATGCGGCTTTGGTCAGCGCCCACTGCACGCGCTCGTCCATATCGGCACGGGACAGCTTTTCAAACAGGCGCACGCCGAAGGCGATATTGTCATAAATGGACATCGGGAACGGCGTTGGTTTCTGGAACACCATGCCAACCTTAGCGCGCAGCAGGGCGATATCCTGGGTGTTGGTCAGAATGTTGTCGCCATCCAGCAGGATCTCGCCTTCCGCACGCTGCTCCGGATACAGTTCGAACATTTTGTTGAACGTGCGCAGCAGGGTGGATTTACCACAGCCTGACGGACCGATAAACGCCGTCACCTGGTTTTTGGTGATATCCAGGTTGATGTTCTTCAGGGCATGGAATTTGCCGTAGTAGAAGTTCAGGTTACGAACTGAAATCTTACCCGGAGCTGTATTCACCATACTCATCTCTATCTCTTCCTCATTCAGCGCAGCAGTCGCTGCGCCGCAAAAAATTAACCGTGTTTCTTCTTGGCGAAGATAACGCGCGCCAGGATGTTCAGCAGCAAGACGCACAGGGTGATAATCAATACCCCGGCCCATGCCAGTTGCTGCCACTCCGCAAACGGACTCATGGCAAATTTGAAAATGGTCACCGGCAGGTTAGCAATCGGCTGCATCATGTCGGTGCTCCAGAACTGGTTGGACAGCGCAGTGAACAGCAGCGGCGCCGTTTCCCCGGCGATACGGGCGATAGCCAGCAGGATCCCGGTCATAATCCCTGAGACGGACGCTTTCAGGGTGATCGCCGAGATCATCTTCCACTTCGGCGTCCCCAGCGCATAGGCCGCTTCACGCAGGCTATCCGGCACCAGCTTCAGCATGTTTTCGGTGGTACGAATAACGATAGGCACCTGCAGCAGCGCCAGTGCGATAACGCCCGCCCAGCCCGAGAAGTGCTGCATCTGCGCCACCACGATGGTGTAGACAAACAGGCCGACCACGATAGACGGCGCGGAAAGCAGAATATCGTTGATAAAACGGATGATTTCCGCCAGCACCGATTTGCGGCCATACTCCGCCAGATAAATTCCGGCAAGGATACCCAGCGGCGTACCAAAGACGGTTGCCCACAGGATCAGCAGGCCGCTGCCGGCGAGGGCGTTAGCCAGGCCACCGCCCGCCGTATTCGGCGGCGGCGTCATTTCGGTGAAGAGCGCCAGACTCATGCCATCGAAACCGCGGGTTATCGTCGCCATCAGGATCCAGATAAGCCAGAACAAACCAAACGCCATGGTCGCCATCGACAGCGCCAGAGCGATACGGTTCTTCATACGACGTTTGGCCTGCATCTTGCGACGGGACTCCGCCAGCTCGGTAGAGGTTTGCAATTCAATGGTCGCCATTAGCGTGCCCCCTCATTCTTCGCGAGGCGCATAATCATGAACTTAGACGCGGCCAGAACGATAAAGGTGATAACGAACAGGATCAGGCCCAGCTCCATCAGCGCCGCCACGTGCAGGCCGGTTTCCGCTTCGGCGAACTCATTAGCCAGCGCGGAGGTAATACTATTCCCTGGCATATACAACGAGATGCTGTCGAGCTGGTAGGTGTTGCCGAT
>NZ_JBCNNS010000021.1:0-49159 GCF_039594335.1 Raoultella sp. | reverse complement strand
TAAAAATCCGCCTTCATAGAAGGCGGCATTGATTTCGCCCCATAGAGGCGTACCAAAATCCTTAAAAAAAAGCCTCTGCCAGTTCTGTAAGATTTAAATCCAATGACAATAAGGCAGAGCCAAAACCTGTTGCTGACCACGCCCACAGGACCTGGTTTTCAGTTATCAATAAAAAACTGGTCATATAATGACCAGTTTTGCAGACGGGTTTTGCAGAAGAACTCAGAACCGGTAACCGGCAGAGAACATAAACACCCACGGATCGATGCGGGTACTGACTTTCTGGTCCACGCCGCCGGCTTTAAATTTCACGTCAGTGTCGATATCCATGTACCACACCGACATGTTCAGCAACCAGTTGCGGTTAATCAGGTAATCCAGCCCTACCTGACCTGCCGCTCCCCAGGAGTCTTTAAGACTCAGATCGCTCAATCCGGCATTTTTACCGGTGTCATTAAAGTCAGCATTAAAGAAGGTGGTGTAGTTAATACCTGCACCGATATACGGGCGTACTTTGCTCTGGGCGTCACCGAAATACCATTGCGCCATCAGCGTTGGCGGCAACTGATTGACGGTGGCGATGGTCCCGGTCGGACCGGTGCCAACCTTGTGCCGGAATGGCGTGGCCGCCAGCAGTTCAACGCCAATGTTGTCCGTCGCCATATAGGTGAAGGTCAAGCCCAACTGCGTGTTATTACTGACGTTAAACCCGCCCAGACTGCCTAACACATTATCAGAACCTGCCGTCGGCCGAACGGTAGCAGAACCTGCACGAATAAAAAACTCCCCGGTTTCATGCGCCCAGACACTGCCGGAAAGAGTACTTAGAATAATGCCAACCACTGCTAACTTTTTCATATCCATGTCCCCATTATGGTTATTTAGCGGGTCAATATACCCATAACGAGTTACCTTTGATCCGTTCTAGATCACATAAAGTCGTGAGATTTAACATTTATTGATCCAGATTAATTTTTACTTTCATGGTGATACCAGAAAACACGATTCCTCATCAATTTTCACTTTCCGAAGAGCAAAAAAATTTTCCGCCTCCTCTTGCCGCCTTCGATGCGTCTGGATAATTTATCTGCCGACAATCTGTGTTGATGCGTTTTTATCAGGTGTAATCATGAGTGAAATCAACCCGTGCATGACGTGCGGTGCCTGTTGTGCGTATTTTCGAGTCTCTTTCTACTGGGCGGAAGCCGACGATGCCGGCGGCGTTGTGCCGACGCAACTTACCGAACCGCTGACCCCTTTTCTGCGCTGTATGAGCGGTACCAACCAGCGACAAAGCCGCTGCACCGCCCTCAAAGGTGAAATCGGCGAATCGGTGCACTGCTCGATCTATCAGCAGCGCCCCTCTCCCTGCCGCGAATTCGCCCAGTCCGGTGAAGGCGGCGAAATAAACGAAGCCTGCAACCGGGCCCGCGCACGCTACGGCCTGCCGCCGCTCATCCCTCTTTACAAAGATATACTTAGCCGGACAACGGCAGAGGCTGCTACCCAGGAGGGATTTGCGGTACAATCGCCGGCTAGTTAACACCTGCAATACTCAAGGAGAGTGCATGTCTATCACGGCGAAGACCGTCTACCGTGACACGGGGAATTTTTTTCGTAATCAGTTTGTCACCGTTTTACTGATTGCGTTGTTATGCGCGTTAATTACGGTAGTCCTTGGCCATGCTTTTTCACCCAGTGAAGAGCAGCTCTCGATTCTGAGCGAAGGGGATAATCTGGCGGGGAGCGTCGGGCTGTTTGAGCTGGTACAAAACATGACGCCTGAGCAACAGCAGATCCTGCTGCGTGCCTCGGCCGCATCGACCTTCTCCGGTCTGGTGGGTAACGCCATTCTTGCCGGCGGCGTACTGCTGATGATCCAGCTGGTCTCCGCCGGACAGCGAGTCAGCGCGCTGCGCGCTATCGGAGCTTCTGCACCGGTATTGCCAAAGCTGCTGCTGCTGATCCTGTTCACCACTTTTGTGGTGCAGTTGGGGATGATGCTGGTGCTGGTGCCGGGCGTGCTGCTGGCTATCGTGCTGGCTTTTGCCCCTGTCATGCTGGTGCAGGATAAGGTGGGGATTTTTAACGCCATGCGCAGCAGTATGCGTCTGGTGTGGGCCAATATGCGTCTGGTCGCCCCGGCGGTGATTGGCTGGCTGCTGGCGAAAACGCTGCTGCTGCTGCTTGCATCCAGCTTCGCGGTACTGACGCCGAACGTCGGCGCGGTGGTTATCAATACGATCAGCAATCTGATATCCGCGCTGTTGCTGATCTATTTGTTCCGCCTGTATATGCTTATCCGCAACTAAATTAACCTGGGCCGGGATTCTTCCGGCCCTATCTGAACGACGGGTCCGATGTATGAAGCAGTTTCTGGATTTTTTACCGCTGGTAGTCTTTTTCGTCTTCTACAAGCTCTACGATATTTACGCCGCAACCACCGCGCTGATTGTCGCCACCGCTATCGTGCTGATCTATACCTGGGTACGCTATCGTAAAGTCGAAAAGATGGCGCTGATTACCTTTGTGCTGGTTGCCGTATTTGGCGGCCTGACCATTTTCTTCCATAACGATGAGTTTATAAAATGGAAGGTCACGGTGATCTACGCTCTGTTTGCCGGCGCCTTGCTGTTCAGCCAATGGGTGATGAAAAAGCCATTGATTCAACGCATGCTCGGAAAAGAGCTGACCCTGCCACAGCAGGTCTGGTCGCGTCTGAACCTTGCCTGGGCGCTGTTTTTTATTCTCTGCGGTCTGGCCAATATCTACATCGCATTCTGGTTACCACAGAATATCTGGGTCAACTTCAAAGTTTTCGGCCTGACGGCGCTGACGCTGGTCTTCACGCTGCTGAGCGGTGTGTACATCTATCGCCATATGCCGCAGGACGATAACCACTAATTAACAGGAAGCCGGGGATATCGCGTCTGCCCCGGCCCTTCTTTGCGTTGCTTGTACCCCTCTCATCGTCTTCTTCTCGTGTTCAGCGATGTCCGCGCTTGCCTCACGTGATAGGGCCCGACCCGTCATCCCGATCGATAGCGTTTCGGTGACCTGCCGTAACCCAACACGATAGCTGGCACGGCGAACGTGATACCCGCAACTGAGAAAGCTTCACCGGAATACCGGCATCAGAAACCTGTTCGCGAAGCAAATTTATGGTGAAAACGCCGGCGCTTCGACCTGTAATAATCCCGACCGCACCTGTGACGCCGGTGTCACTCTCTCCTTCTGAATACCCACGCCCGCAGCCGCCGGTGTATTCCCCTGTTTTCACTCTGCCGTTTTCATAGTAGCATCGCGCTGATCTTCTTTGACCAGCACAGAGTACAGAATGACAACAACAGATCTCACACCGAAGGGTGAAATGGTTTTACGCACCCTGGCAATGCCAGCGGACACGAATGCCAATGGCGATATTTTTGGCGGCTGGTTGATGTCGCAGATGGATATCGGCGGCGCGATTATGGCCAAAGAGATTGCACAAGGTCGTGTGGTCACCGTGCGCGTTGACGGAATGACCTTTCTACGGCCGGTCGCCGTGGGTGACGTGGTGTGCTGCTACGCACGCTGCGTGAAACGCGGCAACACCTCTATCACCATCAACATCGAAGTCTGGGTGAAGAAAGTGTCGTCGGAGCCAATTGGCCAACGTTATAAAGCCACGGAAGCGCTGTTTATCTACGTTGCGGTCGACAATCAAGGTAAGCCGCGTGCGATACCCGGCGAGTAAAGAAGTGCCCGGCGTGCCGGGCCATTTCTTTACAGGAATCCGAGCAGAGAGAAGAAAACGTAGCCGAGAACAATCATCACAACCGGCAGGATGTACAGCGGGAAGTACTGCACCAGAATCGTATGACGAGGCACCACGATACGCTCGGCAATTTGCTCGCGCGTGAGACCTTCCGGCCCTTTCGCCTGCTCAAGAATCAGCTGATCTTCTACCCCTTCACGCAAGAACTTCGCCTGGCGGCTCATGCGCGCACCTGACGCCTGCAGCGCCATGCCGACAAACACCAAAATATAGATAATCCAGAAGCCAATATTCAGACTGAGTTTAAAATCCGGCAGCGGTGAGTTGTACCAGAAAAAGTTAAGGAACGGCGTATTAAAACGCATCATTTCAATCATGACGTGCGCAAAATCCATCAGCACCGCATCAATGCCCGGCTTTTTTTCACTGTGTTCGTACATAAACTTCAGTATCGAAATCAGCGTTGAAATCACCGCGGGGATAAAAATAACCCACCCTAAAATACGTTTAAGCACTGCAATGCGTCCAGCTTGTTGATACGTCATGGATTCCCCTTATTTAAGACGCCTTAATCACCGTCTAAGTCTACCCTCACCGGCGAATTTCGCCCAATAATGCGCGGTATGATATACCATGAGAACAAATTCGTTATCTACTTGCGCTACAGGAGAAGGACTTATGTCAGCCAGGCGACAAATTCATGCCGCTATTTTTGATATGGATGGATTACTGATTGATTCCGAGCCGCTATGGGATCAAGCGGAGCTGGAGGTTATTGAAAGCCTCGGAGTCGATATCAGCCGCCGCGATGAGCTGCCCGATATGCTGGGATTGCGCATCGATTTAGTCGTGGACCTGTGGTTTGCCCAGCAGCCATGGAAAGGCGTGGATCGCGCTGAGGTCACCGCACGGATTATCAGCCGCGCGATTCAACTGGTTGAAGCCTCCCGCCCTCTGTTACCCGGCGTACGAGAAGCCGTTGCCCTGTGTAGAGCACAGGGGTTGAAAGTTGGCCTGGCATCGGCTTCGCCGCTGCGGATGCTGGAAAAGGTCCTCACCATGTTTGAGCTGCGCGAGCAGTTTGATGCCCTCTCCTCTGCCGAATCGCTGCCGTACAGCAAGCCCCATCCTCAGGTTTACCTCAACTGCGCCGCCAGCCTGGGCGTTGACCCGATGGCCTGCGTCGCGCTGGAAGATTCGGTCAACGGTATGATCGCCAGTAAGGCAGCCCGTATGCGCTCTATCGTCGTTCCCGCTGAGGAAAATCGCCACGATCCGCGTTTTGTGCTGGCAGACGTTAAGCTCACGACGCTGGAGTCACTCACCGCCAGCGAACTCTGCGGTCCGGTTTCTGGCCAGTGATCGGCACGTCGCGGTTGCTTTATCATAAAAATAAAATGGCGTTTCATTTTTAATTATTTTTCCGTTCAGCGCCCTCTATGCTTGAAAAAACGGCGTGGTTAAACGCATAAATCAGCATACAGAGGTGCATAGGGTACTTAACGCCTTCGACCTGACGGGCAAGGTCGCCATTGTGACGGGATGTGACACCGGGCTGGGCCAGGGAATGACGCTGGCTCTTGCCCAGGCCGGCTGCGATATCGTCGGCGTCAATCGTAAGATCCCACATGAAACGGCCGAACAGGTCCTGGCGCTGGGGCGCCGTTTTACCGCCATTCAGGCAGACCTCAGCCATCAGGATGCTATCGCCGACATCGTCGCGAAAGCCCTCTCGGTCATGGGACGAGTGGATATTCTGGTGAATAACGCCGGTACGATCCGCCGCGCCGATGCGCTCACCTTTAGCGAAAAAGAGTGGGACGACGTCCTCAATCTCAACCTCAAGTCGGTATTCTTTTTATCGCAGGCGGTGCCAGGCAGTTTATTCAGCAGGACAGCGGCGGAAAAATCATTAACATCGCCTCCATGCTCTCGTTTCAGGGTGGGATTCGCGTCCCCTCGTATACGGCCTCAAAGAGCGGCGTGCTCGGTTTAACCCGCCTGATGGCAAACGAATGGGCCGGACAGAATATCAATGTTAATGCCATCGCCCCCGGGTATATGGCCACCAATAATACCCGGCAGCTTCGCGATGATACTGAGCGCAGTAAAGAGATTCTTGACCGTATCCCGGCCGGGCGCTGGGGCGTCCCCGATGATTTACAGGGGCCGGTTGTGTTCCTGGCGTCCAAGGCAGCGGATTACGTCAATGGCTGCACACTGGCGGTTGATGGCGGCTGGCTGGCGCATTGATAATTCTGTGACAAAGAGTTACACCGTCACCTCTTTCGCGCACTGTATAAAAACCCTATACTGTATGAATTGACAGTTTAGGGTTTTTATCATGACGGCGGAAGGCCATCTCCTCTTTTCTATCGCCTGCGCGGTATTTGCGAAAAATGCGGAATTAACCCCCGTACTGGCACAGGGCGACTGGTGGCATATCGTTCCCTCAGCAGTACTGACCTGCCTGCTGCCGGATATCGATCATCCGAAGTCATTCCTTGGGCAGCGGCTAAGCTGGATATCGAAGCCCGTCGCCCGAGCCTTTGGCCACCGCGGGTTTACCCATAGCCTGCTGGCGGTTTTTGGCGCTATCACGCTGTTTTATTTGAAAGTACCGGAAAGCTGGTTCGTGCCCGCCGACGCCGTGCAAGGGTTAGTGCTTGGTTATCTCAGCCATATTCTTGCCGATATGCTCACCCCGGCGGGCGTGCCACTGCTATGGCCCTGCCGCTGGCGCTTCCGCCTGCCGATCCTCGCGCCGCGTAAAGGTAACCAACTGGAGCGGGCGCTCTGTATGGCGCTGTTCGTTTATGCAGTATGGATGCCGCAAACTTTCGCTGAGAACAGCGCCGTACGCTGGTCTTCGGGCATGATTAATTCACTGCAGATCACCTTTAATCATTTTATTAGTCACCATACCGGACGATAAACAGGCAAAACAGCCAAAATAGTTATAAACCATTCCATTTGAATATAAGTAATGAATTCCGCTTCTGCTAACCTTGCGCCATTAAAGCTGGTAGCAGACCAGCCGGATAAAAACCTATCAGGAGAAGGGGATGAATTTTCCATTAATAGCGAACGTTATCGTGTTCGCGGTTTTGCTGTTTGCGCTGGGGCAAACTCGTCACAAACAGTGGAGCCTCGCCAAAAAAGTACTGCTCGGCCTCGTCATTGGCGTGGTGTTTGGTCTGGCGCTGCAGTTGATTTATGGTTCCGACAGCCAGGTACTGAAAGACTCCATTCAATGGTTCAATATCGTCGGCAATGGCTACGTCCAACTGCTGCAGATGATCGTGATGCCGCTGGTTTTCGCTTCTATTCTCAGCGCCGTCGCTCGCCTGCATAATGCTTCGCAACTGGGGAAAATCAGTGTCCTGAGCATCGGTACCCTGCTGTTTACCACGCTGATTGCGGCGCTGGTCGGCGTGCTGGTGACCAACCTGTTCGGTCTGACCGCCGAAGGCCTGGTGCAGGGCAGCGCGGAAACCGCGCGTCTGAATGCGATTCAGAGCAACTATGTCGGTAAAGTCGCCGACCTCAGCGTACCGCAACTGATTCTCTCTTTTGTACCGAAGAACCCGTTTGCCGACCTGACCGGCGCGAATCCAACCTCAATCATCAGCATCGTGATCTTCTCCGCCTTCCTCGGCGTCGCAGCGCTGAAGCTGCTGAAAGATGACGTCGAAAAGGGGCAACGTGTCCTGACCGCGATCGACACCCTGCAGAGCTGGGTGATGAAGCTGGTGCGTCTGGTCATGCAGTTAACGCCCTACGGCGTGCTGGCACTGATGACCAAAGTCGTGGCCGGCTCCAACCTGCAGGACATCATCAAGCTCGGCAGCTTCGTGATTGCCTCCTACATTGGCCTCGGCATTATGTTTGTGGTTCACGGTCTGCTGCTGGCGATTAACGGCGTGAGCCCGCTGAAATATTTCCGCAAGGTGTGGCCAGTACTGACGTTCGCCTTCACCAGCCGCTCCAGCGCCGCGTCGATTCCGCTGAATGTCGAAGCGCAAACCCGTCGCCTGGGCGTACCGGAATCCATCGCCAGCTTCTCCGCCTCCTTTGGCGCGACCATCGGTCAGAACGGTTGTGCAGGTCTCTACCCGGCGATGCTGGCGGTCATGGTTGCGCCGACTGTCGGTATCAACCCGTTTGATCCGCTGTGGATCGCCACGCTGGTCGGCATCGTCACCGTGAGTTCCGCAGGGGTGGCGGGGGTCGGCGGCGGCGCAACGTTCGCGGCGCTGATCGTCCTGCCGGCCATGGGCCTGCCGGTGACCCTGGTGGCACTGCTTATTTCCGTCGAACCTCTGATCGACATGGGCCGTACGGCATTGAACGTGAACGGTTCGATGACCGCCGGTACCCTGACCAGCCAATGGCTGCGGCAGACCGATAAAACGATTTTCGACAACGAAGAAGACGCCGAACTGGCGCATCGTTAAGCCAACCGGCACAAAAAAACCGCAGATAGACTGAACTGCACCCCAAAAGTTGGACACTCAACGAAGTAAGGTGCAGTTTTTTATGAATAAGTATTCTCTCAGCTTTAAGCTTGAGGTTGTGCAATACTGTCTTTCCGGCCTGGAAGGGCAGAAAGCGACTGTAAAGCGTTTTGGTATCGCTCACATTGCCGTTCGTAAGTGGACTGCTGCCTGGAAGCTTCATGACGAGGCCGGACTTACAACCCGGCATTTCACCTATTCTCCTGCCTTTAAAGAGCCGGTTATCCTGCATATGCGTGGACACCCGTTGTCTGTTCGCAAAGTCTGTGCAAAATTTACTATCCCTGCCTTTCCCACTGTTTATCAGTGGGAACGACTGTAGGATGAAGGGGGATTCGAAGCCCTTACAAACAGCCGACGCAGGAAAAAAACAATGACAGAACGCCCTGAAAATCACCTGGTCGGCTCCTCCTGACCCGGATGAACGCGAGCAGACTGAACAACTGCGTGCTGAAGTGGCATAACTAAAAAAGCGGCAGGCCTTACTCAGGGAAAGAAGCACATCAAAACGCGGGATAAAACGCAGGTCGTGAGGAAGGGGAACTGTCATGACAATGCAGTGATGGAAAGCTTCTTTGGCACGCTGAAATCTGAGTGTTTTTACCTCACGGAACACAAGAATATCAGCGAGTTGCGCATGGCTATCGATGATTACATCCACGATTGCAACCATGAAAGAATAAAACAAAAACTGAAAGGCCTGAGTCCGGTAGAGTACCGAACTCAGGCCCTGATAGCCGCTTAATATAAACCGTCCAACATTATGGGGTCAGTTCACTGAAGGCGGTTTTTTTATTTCTCGCTGCCCTTTCAGGAGGTTATTTCACCTTCCTGGCGCATCTGCATGGCCCAGCGCTGCGCCGCTTCCGGGACGCTAAACGTTGGTGAACGGCGGAAATGTTCGCCCATCAGTACAAAGGCGACATACTTGCCGCGCAACAGCCACACATCGCGAAAACCGTCCATTTTGACGGCGTGTTCCGGCGGGGCGGGTTCCACCCGAGGCACGTAGCTAATAACAGGGCGGTTTTGTTGGCGAAGTGTTTTCATAACCAATAGATTCACTAAACAAAGCGGGAAACTCAAAAATCTATCATAGCCGATTGCCCAGCCTTTCGTCGCCCTTTACGTGTGCTCTGCCCGCCTGGCGATATTTTTCACCCCTTCAGCCGGCTCATCTGGTGATGATGCACTATAGTTAAAAGGGTTTTGGTACCGCAACGACCATTTTTCAGTAATGAAAACAGGAGACGAGCAATGTCTGAAAAGAACCCTAAACCACAACACCACAAAGTGCCTCACGACGCCTGCGAATCACAACCTGGTCTGGGTGCTCTGGCTCCGGATAATCAATCATGGCGTCCGACACCGCATCCCACGGCTCCCGGGGAAGAACCCGGCGCGCCAGGAAGCCTCAAAGCGCCCGATATCCACACTAGCAAACTTGACGCGCTGGCTCACCAGCGTAAAGACGGTGAAAACATTCCCCTGACCACTAATCAGGGGGTACGTATTGCCAACGATCAGAATTCGCTCCGTGCAGGAAACTGAGGCCCCACGCTGCTGGAAGACTTTATTCTGCGTGAAAAAATAACCCACTTTGACCATGAGCGAATCCCGGAGCGGATCGTCCATGCGCGCGGCTCAGCGGCGCACGGCTATTTTCAGCCCTATCGCAGCCTGAGCGACATCACGAAAGCGGATTTCCTCTCCGATCCTGGCCGCAAAACCCCGGTATTCGTCCGTTTCTCTACCGTCCAGGGAGGCGCCGGTTCGGCCGATACGGTGCGCGATATTCGCGGCTTCGCCACCAAATTTTATACCCATGAAGGCATTTTTGACCTCGTCGGGAACAACACGCCGATCTTCTTCATCCAGGATGCGCTGAAATTCCCCGATTTTGTTCATGCCGTGAAGCCTGAACCGCACTGGGCTATCCCGCAAGGACAAAGCGCCCATGATACCTTCTGGGATTACGTCTCTCTGCAGCCGGAAACGTTACATAATGTGATGTGGGCGATGTCCGATCGCGGAATACCGCGCAGCTATCGCACCATGGAAGGATTTGGTATTCACACCTTCCGCCTGATCAATGCCGACGGTAAGGCCACCTTTGTCCGTTTTCACTGGAAACCGCTGGCCGGTAAAGCCTCTTTGCTCTGGGATGAGTCGCAAAAGCTGACCGGTCGGGATCCGGATTTCCATCGCCGCGATCTGTGGCAAGCGATAGAAGCCGGCGATTATCCCGAGTATGAGCTGGGCATGCAGTTGATCCCGGAAGAGGATGAACAGGCGTTTGACTTCGATCTGTTAGATCCCACCAAGCTAATCCCCGAAGCGCTGGTCCCGGTACAGAGGGTCGGCAAAATGGTGCTTAACCGCAACCCGGATAACTTCTTCGCCGAAAACGAACAGGCGGCGTTCCACCCGGGCCATATCGTACCGGGAATAGATTTCAGCAACGACCCGTTACTGCAGGGCCGGCTATTTTCGTATACCGATACGCAGATCAGTCGTCTGGGCGGACCTAACTTTCATGAAATCCCGATTAACAAACCCACCAGCCCGTATCACAACTTCCAGCGCGATGGCATGCACCGGATGGATATTGATACCAACCCCGCCAACTACGAGCCGAATTCGATCAACGATAACTGGCCGCGCGAAACACCACCAGCCCCTAAGCACGGCGGTTTTGAGTCATACGCTGAGCGCATCGACGGTGAGAAAATTCGCCAACGCAGCCCCTCGTTTGCCGAGTATTATGCCCACCCGCTGCTGTTCTGGCGCAGCCAGACGCCGGTTGAGCAACAACATATTATCGATGCCTTTAGCTTTGAGTTAAGCAAAGTGGTCAGGGTATGGATCCGCGAACGGGTGGTCGATCAGCTGGCGCACATCGATATCCCGCTGGCGCAGGCCGTCGGCAAAAACTTAGGTATCAAGCTCAGCGACGACCAATGCAACATCACACCGCCGACGGACGTTAACGGCGTGAAAAAGGATCCCAGCCTGAGCCTGTATGCTACCCCCAACGGGGAGATCAAGGGCCGCGTCGTCGCCGTATTGCTCAACGAGCGTCCGGCAGCACAGGATGTGCTGACCCTGCTGCAATCCCTGAAAGCGAAAGGGGTTCATGCCAGACTGCTTTATTCACGGATGGGGGAAGTGGTTGCCGATGACGGTACACGGCTGCCCATCGCCGGGACCTTTAGCGGCTCGCCGTCGCTGACGGTCGATGCGGTCATCGTCCCGGGTGGCGACTTATCCCTTCTCAGCAATAGCGGGGAACTGCATTACTACCTGCTGGAGGCCTATAAGCATTTAAAACCCATCGTGCTGGCGGGTGACGGGCGCCAGTTTAAGGCCCTGCTGCAAGTTGCCAGTCAAGGGGAAGAAGGCCTTGTCGAGGCCGATGCCATTGACGCTCCGGTGATGGATACGCTGTTCACGCTGATGGCGGCACATCGGGTGTGGTCGCGTGCGGGCAAAACGGCGGCTATTCCGGCCTGATAGATAAGGACGGCGCGGGATCCCGTTCGCCGGTTGTCCGATGAACGGATGCAATCAGGGGAAGCAATGTGCTTCCCCTGTACTCGCGTTAAACGTCGCGGTAAGTCCCTAAACGATACCCGCGTTCGGCAACCGCGTACTTAAGTGATGCCGAGGTCAGCACCTCCAGCTCTGCCAGTCGCGGGTAGCAATAGGCGCTGCCCATGACGGTGTTATCAACAAACGCCGGGTGGCACATCACTTCCAGAGACGATTCGCCCCGTAGGATAGAGGTGTCCAGGGTTTGTAAAAACAGCGCCTCCGAGATGGCCTCGCCGTAGAACTCGCTGGCAAAACCGTCGCTGCTGCGCGCGGCATCCTGCGCCAGTTTGTCACGCTGAGCAAGCTGACGGTCAATACGCAGCGCCACCCCCTTCTCGCGGGCAAATGCAGCGACAATGGGATAAATCCGGGCGATCATATGCACATGATGATGGCTGTCGATATGCGTCGGTTCGCAACCAAACAACTCAATAAACCGGCGATACTGGCACTCCAGCTCATGCGTGATTTCATCCAGCGGCAGGCTATCCTCCTCCGCCATTTGCCAAATCCACTTCCCCAGACGCCCCTCGCGGGTCAGGCCCGGCATCGCCGATAATGGCTCGCCCAGGGTCAGGACAAAATGCATCCCGACCCCCAGCTCCGGCACGCAGCGGCTCAGCTGAGCCGCGTGGCTAATCGCAGCCCCGTTAACCAGCGCCGTTGTCGAGGTGACCAGGCCATTTTTGCAGGCTTCAATAATGCCGTAGTTCTGGCCTTTACTCAGGCCAAAATCATCGGCATTAACGATTAACACGCGTTCCATCAGCCCTCCCGTTACTGTTTCAGTTTCTCGATTGTCGCCGCGAAGTTTGGCAGCCACTTTTCATGCGCGAGGATCATTTCTCGTGCCAGTTTCTCGGCATCGCGGTCAGAGTGAATCAGCGGGCTCAAATTGAGCGCCAGCAGGACGTCGTTCAGTTCACCGCTGATCGCTGCCTGGCTGGCCGCCACTTCAAAACCTTTGATGGTATAAATCAGCCCCAGTACTTTCTCATCGAAACGGGTGATGCGCGGCGTCGGCGTCGCCCCTTCACTTCCGAGTGTGCAGGTCATTTCCACCGCCCAGTCCGCTGGAATATTATCAATGTGGCCATGATGCGGGATATTCACGTAGTGCTCGGTCTGCTTGTCATTGTAGATAGCATTAATCACTTCACAGGCCGCATCGGAATAATAGGCGCCGCCGCGCTGCTCAAGCTCTTTTGGTTTGACCTTCAGATCCGGGTTTTTATACAGCTCGAACAGCTGTTTTTCGACCTTCTGTACCACCTGAGCGCGCGCGCCGCCTTTGTAATACTCGCCCATTTCGATGGCCAGCATCTCTTTAGGTTTAAAGTAGTAGAGCAAATAGGAACACGGAATCAGGCGCAGCGAGCGGATGAGACCTTCGCTGAACGGTAAATCGAAGATATTTTTCACCGAGTTGGCGCTCAGGGTACCGGAGGCAACGCCATCAAGCAGTTCGTCGAAGCGCGATTTGCCATTGACCAACACATCGCGAACGAACACCAGGTGATTGAGGCCAAACAGGTCGATATGCAGTTCATCTTCCGGCATCAGTTGCAGCACATCGGTGATAAACATTTTCATGCCGATCGGAATATTACACACGCCGATAAAGCGCTTAAAGTTCGTATGACGATAAACCGCCTCGGTGACCATTCCTGCCGGGTTGGTAAAGTTGATGATCCAGGCAGCCGGGCAGATCTCCTGTACATCCTTGACGATATCAAAAATTACCGGAATGGTACGCAGACCTTTAAACAGACCGCCAGCGCCGTTAGTCTCCTGACCGAGATAGCCGTGGCTGAGCGGGATGCGTTCATCTTTTTCACGTGCTTTCAGCTGGCCAACCCGCAGTTGCGTGGTGACGAAATGCGCCCCTTCCAGCGCGGCGCGACGATCCAGCGTTTTGTAGACCTGCATTGGTACACCCGCTTTTTCCACCATTCGCTGGCACAGCGCATGGATAATATCGAGTTTCTCCTGCCCTTCTTCCACATCAACCAGCCACAATTCCGTCACCGGCAGTTCGTGATAACGTTTGATAAACCCTTCCAGTAATTCTGGGGTATAACTGCTGCCGCCACCGATAGTGACAATTTTTAATTTCTGGCTCATTATATTCTCCCTTGTGGCACTACGAATTGACCGTAGTCCCCCCTCCGCATAGAAACGGAAAGTTAAATTGAATATACCCTGAAGCGGAATAATCCGCTCCGGTTAATTAATGCTGGTCAGCTGTTTTCGGTAATTGCTCGGCGTAAATGAGGTCAGCTTCTTGAATGTTTTAATAAACAGACTTGGGCTACTGTACCCCGATTCGTAAGCAATATCGGTTACCGAGTAGTTGGTGATTTCCAGCTGTTTCTTGGCGAAATTGATGCGGATATCATTAATAATCTGCATCGGCGTTTTACCATAATAGCGTTGGGTTGCCCGGGTTAAATATTCCTGCGTTTTCCCGGAGAGCGTGACCATATTTTCCAGCGCACCTTCGCCAAATTTCAGCTTATCATGCATATCCTCGACGGTATTTTTCAGCCATTGCGGAATGACATCCTGCGCCGGCTCCTCGCGATAATGCCGTAAACGGTTAATGGTATAAAACGAGACCAGCTCAATAAATTCGTCAAACTCAGTTTCGCGAAAGTTCAGCGAAGCGATAACCGACTCGATATAGCTGAGAAAAGTGCTTTTTACCGCGTAGACCTGCGAAGCAACCAGACCAAACGGCAGCAGCGGCAGATAGTGTTTCTCAAAGAAACTTTTGCTGATGCCGACGTTAAGAATGCGAGTCGCACCAAAAGCATAAAAACTCTGGTGGTGCGACCCCATCGGAATAAAGACAAAATCCCCGCGCTCCAGCAGCACCCGTTTGCCATTGATTTCCTGATAATAGCGCCCGGTTAAAACGATGGTGTACTCGTAATAATCATGCTGGTGAAGCCCGCTTACGCTTTCCGTTTTGTTGTAGATAACCACATGAAAATTTTTCCCGTTGAAAAGCTGCTGTTCCCGTGCGGTACTGATTTCGGTGGTGATCATCTTTGGCTGCCTCATCGTGTAGATGGCCTATTGTACCTTCTCGTGCAGCTCAATCAATTCGGCAACCAGTTCACGCGCCAGCATTGAGGTCATCAAATGATCCTGAGCATGAACCAGTACCAGACTGACCTTCATTTTGCCTTCGCCTTCATCGCTTTCAATGAGCTGCGTCTGCACGCGATGCGCTTCGCTCAGCGCCATTCGCGACTGTTCCATCATGTTTTTGGCGGCGGCGAAATCCCCTTGCTTGGCCTGCTTAAGTGCAGCATAAGCCAGGCTACGGGCCTGTCCGGAGTTGATAATCAGCCCCATCACCACCTCTTCGAGGTCATTCTCAGGTACGTCAACCGCTTCGATATTGTCCAGATCAAACATAGTATTTCCTCATTTCTCCGGCGGTACGGGAAAACTCCCGTACCGCTCGACATCAGAATTTCAGTGCATTAGCGATATCTTCTTCGCTTTCCTGCTCTTCAATAACCGCCTGAGCCTTGTTGGAGACCGCGACGAACGGCAGGTAAACCAGTACCGACACACCCAGGTTGAACAGTGCCACGCAAAGTGCAGCGATACTCCCGTTACTGTTGAAGAATGCCCCGAGGCCGGTAGGCATGGTCCACGGCGCCAGGTTGGTCACCGGCGGGATAATCCCCATTGAGTAAGCAGCCAGCGTAATCGCGGCCAGAATCGGCTGAATCAGGACGAACGGGATGAACATCACCGGGTTCATAATAATCGGCAGACCAAACAGAATCGGCTCGTTAATCTGGAAGATGCCTGACGGCAGCGCCAGTTTCGCGACCTGACGGTGATCCGCGCGGCGTGAGCCGATGAAGATGGCGATGATCAGACCGAGCGTGGCCCCGGAACCACCCAGCAGGATGTAGGAATCCAGCATCGGCTTGGCCCAGAAGTGGAACTCTTTGCCCGCAGCGATGGCGGCTTCAACGGAACCGTACTGGTTGTACAGCGCGATATTTTCCAATGCCCACGGGGTCATGATGCCGTTGTCCAGCGCGGTCAGCGCCAGAGAGCCGTGTACGCCGAAGAACCACAGCAGGGAGTTAAAAATAACGTAGGCCCAGCCCACCACGCTGCCCATCGACGCCAGCGGTCGGGAGATCGAGTCCATGATAACCTGGTGGAAGTTGCTGCCATGGTTGGCCAACAGCCAGGAGATAATGCCGAACACGGAGAGGATCAGGAAGCCTGGAATCAGCGCCGAGAATGAGCGTGATACCGAGGCAGGAACGCTGTCAGGCAAGGTGATAACCCAGTTGCGACGGATAACAAAGGTGAACATTTCCGCGACCAGCAGGCCAATGATCATGCCCGAGATAATGTTTGCCCCACCCAGCCAGTTTGCGCCGACAGCATAAGCCTCGCCCACGCTGTACGGCGTGACAGTCATAAAGGCGGCGACCGATAACAACCCCGCAGCCAGCGGATCGACTTTACGCTCTTCAGCCAGCGCCATACCGATAAAGAACGGCGCCATCAACGACATAATCCCTAATGTCCCGTTATAAACGTTGCCGCCGATGGCCTTAAAGCCATTTAACGTTTCAATGGTCGAAGCATCCAGGCGAATACCCATTGAATAGAAGAAAGAACCCTCACCAAAGCTCAGAAAAACATTGTTGATTAATACGAACATGGCCCCCGCGAGGGTCAGCGGCATTAATTTAATAAAGCCGTTTTTAATCGCATTAATGTGCGGCTGCTTTCCTATTTTAACTGCAAAAGGAAGGAGTACCTTTTCAAGCGAGTCAATCACTTTACTCATATCAAATACCCTTAAAAGCCGTAACCGAATCATTACGGCATAGATGTATGAAATTACTCTTTGACGGGAAAATAAACTCTCACCTTTTGCTATTCCGGCAAATCAGACAATGCCTTAGCGCACTATTTATTCAGCAAAAAGCAAAAAGATATTGAGTTTTAAAATTAAATTATTGTGCAGCAGCTTTCTTAATGGCCGCAACGGCCGCTTTCAGTACACCTAACCCATCGACTTTGCCATACAGTACAGAGTCGATAACTTCCACCGGCTTATTCGGCAACAGCCGCTGAATTTCCGGAAGCATATACGCGATTTGTGGACCTAATAATACGACATCGGCTTCAGGGCCTTTTTCACCAGCAAGTGTCTCAGGATAAGCCTCAATGATGACCGGCACTTCATATTTTTCCGCCTGTGCACGCATTTTGGAGACCAGCAGTGAAGTCGACATTCCAGCCGAACAAAACAAATAGATGTGTTTCTTTTCCATGAGCGCTTCCTCAATTTGTAAGACCAGGTGGCTTCAGTATCATCTTCTGTCTGGAAGCCGGGTAAGACATGTAGTCATTCAATTAGTATTGTTTATGCATTGAGTATACGGCATCGTTCGGGAGCTGGATAATTCCTGGTTAATCAAAATTGTCTCTCATTGACCTCGCGTTTTGACTACCTTCACATTTCCCCCAAATAATTCGCGCAATTAAATAAGCATTAGCCGTCATAAAAAAACCCGACCAGTGGTCGGGCTTTCGTAAATCTCAGCATGTTGTATTACTTGCTGTTACGCGGATCGGTGTCGTACTCCGCACAGGTCTGGTAGCCGGAGTTCATTACCCGACCGGTATCATCAAGCGCGACAAAGTAGGTTTCAATTTTACCATCCCGTTGACCCAGGATATAGGTCTGACAGGTGCCGCGGGCGTGGATCATGGTGACCTCAGAAGACGGTTTACCTGCAATCTGTAAAACCTGAGAGCGGGTCATCCCTTTTTTGACATCTTTGACGACCGGTTGAGTGAACTGATCGGCGGTACGATCGTAAGCCGTACAACCTGCCAGAATGGTTAAAACAGCGGCTACGCCCAGAAATCCTGTTAAATTCTTGTTCATATTCCGTCCTCCTTTATTCTGTGTGTTAATAAGCCTGGAATAAATACCGTTATTTTTCAAGCCGAAGGTACAAAAGGGTCAAATTTAGGCTCTTTCTAATAAAAAAATCCTATGTCATTGATTGCTTTCTTTTGCACCACTCAATTCTGTGATCCTTGTCGTTTTCCCGGCAAAGAGGTAGCTTTAACCCTACTGGCAGCCAAACAGATTCACTTTCCGGAGGGCGCGATGACGCTACAACAAGAAATTATTCAGGCGCTGGGTACAAAGCCCCAGATCGATGCTGAGGCTGAGATTCGCCGCAGCGTGGACTTTTTGAAGTCGTACTTGCAGACCTACCCTTTTATTAAGTCACTGGTTCTGGGAATCAGCGGCGGCCAGGATTCAACCCTGACAGGCAAACTTTGTCAGCAGGCCATCAATGAACTGCGCGCCGAAACCGGCGATGAAAAACTGCAATTTATTGCCGTACGCCTGCCTTACGGCGTCCAGGCGGATGAGCAGGATTGCCAGGATGCAATCGCCTTCATCCAGCCGGATCGGGTGCTAACGGTGAATATTAAAGGTGCCGTCCTCGCCAGCGAGCAGGCATTGCGGGAAGCCGGTATTGAGCTCAGCGACTTTGTTCGCGGCAATGAGAAAGCCCGCGAGCGGATGAAAACGCAGTACAGCATTGCCGGGATGACCCACGGCGTGGTGGTAGGTACCGACCATGCGGCTGAGGCGATTACCGGCTTCTTTACGAAGTACGGAGACGGCGGCACCGATATCAACCCCATCTTCCGTCTTAATAAACGCCAGGGAAAGCAGCTGCTGGCTTTGTTGGGCTGCCCGGAGCATCTGTATAAGAAGCTGCCAACCGCCGACCTGGAAGACGATCGCCCGTCTCTGCCGGATGAAGTCGCGCTCGGTGTGACCTACGACAATATTGATGACTATCTCGAAGGCAAAACGCTGGATGCGAGCATCGCCAGAATTATTGAAGGCTGGTATCTGAAAACCGAGCATAAGCGCCGGACGCCGATCACCGTTTTCGACGACTTCTGGAAAAAATAACGCGTTCCCCATTTCTCTGACCCCGGCCATCACCGGGGTTATTTTTTGCACTTTTCACTGCCTGAACACCCTGCTATACTGGATAAATAACCAGCATCAGGAGCCCGTGTGGTGAGAAGGCAATCTGCTCCGCGTCTGGCGTTCGACGCGGCGGCTATCTATGAATATCCCGAACATCTGCGTCCGTGGGTGGAAGCACTTCCTAATCTGCCGGGCGTTTATCTGTTTCACGGTGAGAGCGATACGCTTCCGCTGTACATCGGTAAGAGCGTGAATCTCCGCAGTCGGGTACTGTCGCACCTGCGTACGCCCGAAGAGGCGGCCATGCTGCGTCAGGCGCGCAGTATCAGTTGGCAGCGTACCGCGGGAGAACTGGGCGCGTTGCTGTTGGAGGCGCAACTGATTAAAGAACGCCAGCCGCTGTTTAATAAGCGCCTGCGGCGCAATAAGCAGCTCTGCTCATTGCGGTTGGAAGGTGATCGCCCGCAGGTGGTGTACGCCCGCGAGGTTGATTTCTCCCACCAGAATCATCTGTATGGCCTGTTCGCTAACCGGCGGGCGGCGCTGCAGGCGCTGAAAACCCTTGCTGACGAACATCATCTTTGCTATGGGCTGCTGGGACTGGAGACGCTCACTCCGGGCCGCGCCTGTTTCCGCCACGCGCTGGGGCGGTGCGCCGGCGCCTGCTGCGGTCAGGAAAGCCTTGCCGCGCATCATGAAAGACTCCGTGCCCGAATGGCGCAGATGCAGCTGGTGTGCTGGCCGTGGCCCGGTGCCGTCGCGTTGGAAGAGAACGGCCCAGGCCTCACCCACTATCACGTCATTCATAACTGGCTGTGGCTGGGTGCAGTCGAGACGCTGGCGCAGGCAGAGTCCTTAAGGCGCCAGCAGGCCGGTTTTGATCATGACGGCTACAAAATTCTCTGTAAACCGCTGCTGAGTGGCCGCTTTACACTGCACCCGCTCTGCCCCCTCTAGCCAAAAAAAACCGCCGGTCCTGCCCAATGCCTGATGGCGTATGTTGGGCAAGACCGGCGGTCTTCATTCAAAGCGCTGAGTTATTCAGCTGGTGCGGGCATTTTACCTTCTGGCGCTTTACGGTCTGTCAGATGCTTCTCAAAATTCGCATTGAACTGTTTTTTCTGTTCCGGCGTCAGAATGTTGTAAATTTTGTTCTGAGTTTCCATATGGGCAAGCGCCATCGCTTTATGCTGGGCTTCCATTTTATCGATCTGCGCCTCCGCTTTCGCTTTATCGAAGGTATCGCTGGCGATCAGCTCATGCATCGCGCGGCGTTCATCCAGCGACGGACGTTTCATGTTTTCCCGCTGGTCCTTCATGATGTCGCGAATCTGCTGTTTTTGCGCATCGGTCAGGTTCAGCCCTTTAAACATCATTTCGTGCTGGCCGCCATGGATACCTTTATGGTGCATCATCGGTTTGCTATCAGTCTGAGGTGCGGTGGTATCGGCAGCGTGAGCCAGGTTAGCCGCACCCAAAGCCAGTGTAGAGGCAACAAACAGAGCAGTAATCTTCTTCATATCCAGTCCTTACTTTAAGTTATTCTTACGGCGTGTTGCCGTGTTGACGAGATAAACTTTACGACGTTTATCGTCAATTAGTCAGAGCAAGCGTAAAACAATGAAAGTGTAAAAAACATTTTCTCACCAATTGTGGAGAAAATAAGGAAATTAAGGAGAGAATTACAAAGAAAATATATAACACATTGTTTTTGGTTTATTTTAATGGATTATAAAGCAGCAAAGATTAAAAATAAAACATTTATCCAGGAATAATCTGCAGTCAGCCCCCTACGCACGAAAAAATAAGATTACGCGAAAAAACCACTCTCCGGAATTAAACAGCCGCCCAAATGAGCGGCAATATATTCGGGTAGCGGCTACGGTAAACGCTCCAGCATCAACCCGGCACGCAGTCCCCGCGCCACGGACGGGTTAGGGAACAGAACAAACTCCTGCGCTTTTTCTACCACATAGCGGGTATCGCCATCTTCGGCAAGCAGGGTTCCACCAGCAAAAGCGGTAAAATTGAGCGTCTGATCGGACATATACAGGCGAAAATCATCGCTATGGCGGGTAATTTGCTGCGCCACCCGATAGCGCAGCGGCGCCGGATTGGCGTCAACGACCGTCAGGTCTCCCACCAGCAAACGCATTAGCGCCCGTTGGGTTTGGCTAAATAGTGCCAGATCGTTAGTGCCAAACGGTAACGCCTTACCAAGTTCCAGGGTACAGGAGAGCGCAGCAAAGCGTTCACAACTGAAATGAGTGAATGTCCCCGCTGGCTGCTGATGGAAGACCAGCGCCTCCAGCCCGGCGCCGCCCAGCCAATGCAAAAAAAACTGATCCCACGGGGCTTCTCGTACCGGAAGCACGCCAAAACGCGTATGCAGCGACCCGCGGATCGCGGTATGTAAATCAAGGTGCCAGCGGCTGCCCGTTCCGGCACCATAAAACCGCGTCAGTACCTGCTCCAACTGACGCGCTCTGGCCGTTTCGTCGCTGGCCGGAAAGCGCTGCCAGCGCCCACCAAACATCCGGTTCAGATCGCTGTCCAGGTAGCGCTTATTTTCCCGTAACGCGGGCGGATTGCCAAAGATCACCAGCAGCCGCCAGTGCAGCGGCAGCTCACCGCTAAACAGCTGCTGTAGCAGTTGATGGGTCATCTCCACCGGCGCGGTTTCATTGCCATGGATACCCGCGGATAGAACCAGCGAACGTTCACAGCGCGCATGCGGCGTCAGTTGCAATATCCCGCAATCCAGCCAGTGCCAGCGAAAATGCGCCGTTTCGCCATGAAAATGGTGGGGCAAACGCCCCGCAAGAGTTAAAGCCAGAAAGTCGTCCACGACGCCTCCTTGATAACGAAAACTGTGTCACAGCGACTGCTGGAAGGGGTAAACGGAACCCAGCTGCAGGATTTGCGTCAGCCGATCGAGAGCCTCGCGACCTTCACTCAGCAGTTGCGGATCCGCCAGATCCGTCTGAGTGAGACGATCGCGATAGTAGCGATCGACCCAGTCATTAAGGGTCACAAACAGCGCCTCATTCATCAATACCGCAGGATTCACCGCCCGCAATTCCTCCTCCGTCAGCACCACCCGCAGACGCAGACAAGCTGGCCCCCCGCCGTTCGCCATACTTTCGCGCAGATCGTAAACCTGCAGTTCATCAATCGGGTTGTCTGCGGCCAGTAGCGTGTTCAGGTAGCGCCAGACGCCAGGATGCTCCTGCGCTTCCTGGGGGAGAATCAGCCGCATCATTCCATCGGGTTTACTCAACAGTTGGCTGTTAAACAGATAGGTCGCCACCGCCTCTTCTACCGTCACCGCGCGGGTTGGTACGATAACGGGCGTAAACCCGGCAACCTGTCCGGCAAGCTGACGCATCAGCTGCGGCTGATCGACGAACGCCTGCTCATGGCAAAACAGCACCTGCCGATTACTCACCGCAATCACATCGTTGTGAAACACCCCTTTATCAATCACCGCTGGATTCTGCCGGGCAAAAATAACCTGCCGCGGGTTAACCTGGTTCAGACGCGCAACAGCCTGACTGGCTTCCAGCGTCTGTCGTGCCGGGTAGCGCTGCGGGCTTTCTCCCTCACCGCCCTGCTGACGACCATAGACGAAAAGCTGCAGGCCCGGCGCGCCATATTCACCGCCGAGGCGATTATGGTTGGCCGCCCCCTCATCGCCAAACAGCGCCACCTGCGGCAGAGGGGGATGAATGGCAAAACGCTGCTCATCGGGGAAGATCGCGCGCAGCAGCGCTTCAGTCGTTGGCGCTTCGCTGGCACGGTGGAATTTATCGTTAAGATTGGCCACGGTCAGGTGAACCCGGCCATCCAGCGAATCGGCCGAGGGCGAAACCGTCGCCGCGTTGGCCACCCACATTGACGAAGCCGAGCTAACCGCCGACAGCAGATCCGGCGCCTGGCGGGCCGCCATCTCGATGACCTGCGGGTCGCTGCCGCTGAACCCGAGTTGGCGCAGCAGGGGAACATTCGGCCGTTCCTGAGGCGGGATCACGGCCTGGGGATAACCCGCGTCCGCCAGCGCCTTCATCTTTTTCAGTCCCTGCTTCGCCGCCAGTTGCGGGTTGGATACCCGATAACGGTGCCGTGTCGATGCTTCATTGCCAAAGGAGAGCCCGGCGTAGTGATGGGTCAGACCGGGAAGCCCGTCAAAGTTGACCTCAAAAGCTTTCATCGCGCGGATCCTCGCAGGACGTCGAGGCCGGGACTGAGGGTCTCCGGTAGCGTCAGCTCCGGTGTTTCGAGGCTTGCCATCGGCCACGCGCAATAATCGGCGGCGTACCACGCCCCCGGACGATGGTTACCGGAGGCCCCCACACCGCCAAACGGTGCGGTGCTGGCGGCGCCAGTCAGCGGTTTGTTCCAGTTGACGATTCCGGCCCGAGCCTCCAGCAACAGACGTTCGAATTTGTCGCGCTCTGCGGAAATCAACCCGCAGGAAAGCCCAAATCGGGTGGCATTCGCAAGGGTAATCGCCTCATCAAAATCGTCATAGCGCCAGACACTGAGCAGCGGACCAAAAACTTCCTCATCGGCCACCTCCGCCACCGTCGTCAGCTCGATAATTCCCGGCGTCAGCAACGAGGTACCGGCCCGCAGTAGCCGCGGTTCCAGCAGCGTTTTTCCGCCGTTAGCAACGAGGCCAAGCCAGGCCTGATGAACCTTTTGCGCCGCCTGAGCCGAGATCAGCCCACCAAGGAACGGCTGTGGCGATGCATCCCAGGCGTCGGGCACCAAAGTTTGTGACACCGTCACCAGGCGTTCGAGAAACGCATCGCCATTCTCACCGCGCTTCACCAACAGGCGACGAGCACAGGTACAGCGCTGTCCCGCGGTAATAAAGGCCGATTGAATGGTCAGATGCACCGCAGCATCAATGTCCTGCGGGTCGTCGACAATCAGCGGATTGTTACCGCCCATTTCGAGCGCCAGAATCTTTTCCGGCTGTCCGGCAAGCTGGCGGTGCAGTTGAAATCCCGTCGCCGAGCTACCGGTAAACAGCAGCCCGTCAATATCCGGCTGGGCGCTCAGCGCTTCGCCGGTTTCCCGTCCGCCCTGCAGTAAGTTCAGTACCCCTGGCGGCAGTCCCGCCTCGGCCCACAGTTTCACCACCACCTCGCCGCTGTGCGGCGTCAGTTCGCTGGGCTTAAACACCAGCGTATTCCCCGCCAGCAGCGCCGGCACAATATGACCGTTGGGCAGATGGCCGGGGAAATTGTACGGGCCAAACACCGCCAGCACGCCATGCGGGCGATGGCGCAGCGTTGCCGAACCGTCGCCCATGACAGTCTGCGACTCGCCGGTACGGCTATGGTAGGCTTTGAGAGAAATGGCGATTTTGTTGATCATCGCGCTGATTTCCGTTGCCGCTTCCCACTGTGGCTTACCGGTTTCCGCAGCAATGACGGCGGTTAACTCGGTTTTGTTCGCTGCCAGCAGCGCCGCAAACTTTTCCACTATCGCCTGACGTACGCTGAATGGCTGCCTGGCCCACGCCGGGAAGGCCCGTCTCGCGGCGCTGACCGCCAGCGCCACCTGTTCGCTGTCGGCGTCGTTACCCTGCCAGAGCAGCGCCTGGCTCACCGGGTTGGTTTTTGCGCGCGCCGGACCGTGTCCGCTCTGCCAGTCACCGTTGATCCATAAACTCATGATTTTTTCTCCTCAGGAATCAGACGCACCAGTCTCACTTCGTCGCCGACATGGCATTTCAGGGCATCCAGTTCACGCGCACTTAACAGCAGGCGATCGGTGTCTGGATCCGCGTGCACCAGCAGCGCGCGAAACTGCAGATACTGTTCGTTGGCCACCAGGCATACCGGCCATTCACCCGGCGCGGGCTGCCCTTCAGCCACGGTCACCAGCCGGCTTTTACGAATCGCCCGCACCCGGTCAATGTCGCACTCCAGCGTCGGCCCACCGTCGAAAATGTCGATATAGTTGCGGTAGCGAAACCCTTCTTTCTCCAGCACCGCACGTGCCGGCGCCGTTTGTGGGTGAACCTCGCCGATCACCGCGCGCGCCTCATCAGATAAAAAGTCGATATACAGCGGATGTTTCGGCATCAGGGCGGCAATAAAGGCTTTTTGCCCGGTCCCGCACAGGTAGTCGGCACGGGAGAATTCCATGGCGAAAAAGCGTTTGCCGAGGCTTTCCCAGAACGGGGAATAGCCATGTTCATCAATCACGCCGCGCATCTCCGCCACGACTTTTTCATTAAAGTGCTCGCGGAACGCGGCCATAAACATGAAGCGCGATTTCGACAACAAATAGCCGTTGCCCTCTTTACGCCAGGCCGGGTCAAGAAACAGCGTGCACAGCTCGCTGCTGCCGGTGTGATCGTTGCTGAGAAACAGCGTCGGCAGCGCATTGTAGACATTCAGCTCTTTTGAGGCATGAACCTGCGTCCCCACGCGGTAGTTGTACCAGGGATCGTTCAACCCCACCGCGACTTCGATAGCGCAAATCCCCACCACCGCGCCGCTGTTCGTCTCTTCAAGCACAAAAACATAGCCCTGTTCGCTTTTTGGCAGCTCCCCGCGCCAGGTTTTCTGTGAACGTTCAATTCGCGCCGCCAGCGTCTTTTCATCGGCAGGCAGCGATGTCAGACCGCCGCCGGTTCCACCGGCCAGGGTCATCAGACCGGCCAGATCTTCGGCGGCTACAGGACGAATCACCATCATGATGACGCTCCCGCGAGGAAGTGTTGGCAGGCCAGCTCAAAGCGATCCAGCCCGGTTTTGACCTCTTCCTCACTCACAATGAGCGCCGGAGCGAAACGCACCACGTTCGCGCCGGCAATCAGAATCATCAGCCCCTCTTCCGCCGCCTGGGTACTGATGGCTTTCGCCTTTCCGGCCCAGGCATCATTGAGGACGCAGCCGATCAGCAATCCCAGCCCCCGGATCTCCTTGAACAGGCCATAGCGCGCGTTAATGGCGTTCAGCCGCTCGGTAAACCATTGATGACGCTGCTTCACGCCGTTGAGTACCGCCGGCGTATTGACGATCGACAGCACTTCGCCAGCCACCGCGCTGGCCAGCGGGTTACCGCCATAGGTGGTCCCGTGCGTTCCGACCGTCATGACGCTGGCGCAGGCTTGCGTTGCCAGCAGTGCGCCAATCGGGAAACCGCCACCCAGCGCTTTCGCCGTCGACAGGAGATCCGGCGTGACACCATAGTGCATGTAGGCATAGAGCTCGCCGGTACGCCCCACCCCGGTCTGAACTTCATCAAAAATCAGCAGCGCATGATGGGCGTCGCACAACTCGCGCAGGCCGCGCAGGAAGGTCGGATCGGCTGGCACCACGCCCCCTTCGCCCTGCATCGGCTCGACAATCACCGCACAGGTATTGTCATCGATAAGCGCCCTGGCTGATGCGAGATCGTTATAAACCGCATGCTGAATCTTCGGCGGCAGCGGGGCAAAATCCTGAGAGTAGGCCGGCTGACCGCCTGCAGAGACGGTAAACAAGGTGCGACCGTGGAAGGCATTTTTGAACGCGACGATGCCGCTTTTAGGGCTGCCGAAACGATCGTGAGCATATTTGCGTGCCAGCTTGAGCGCCGCTTCGTTAGCCTCTGCTCCTGAGTTACAGAAGAAAACGCGATCGGCAAAAGTCGCGTCGACAAGCTGTTTCGCCAGACGCAGAACTGGCTCATTGGTGTATCCGTTGCCAGTGTGCCAGAACTTTCCGGCTTGTTCCGTCAATGCGCGAATCAGCTGAGGGTGAGCGTGTCCCAGGGCATTCACCGCAATGCCGCCAGCAAAATCGATATACTCTTTTCCCTGCTGATCCCACAGGCGTGAACCTTCACCGCGTACCGGAATAAAAGCCGCTGGCGCGTAGACCGGCATCATCCATTCATCAAAATTGTTACGCGTAATTGACTGAGACATATCGACCTCTTCCGGTAAATAAAAAGTATTAATAATGTTAAAAAATATGGATTGTTACGCTGTAAATGTAGATTGCACACTTCGTGCCAGCCAGAGGAGAAAATGCATAAACCGGAGTCAACCACGTAATATCAATAGGTTACGACCTCATATT
The DNA here is from genome assembly GCF_039594335.1 of Raoultella sp. Classification (NCBI taxonomy): domain Bacteria; kingdom Pseudomonadati; phylum Pseudomonadota; class Gammaproteobacteria; order Enterobacterales; family Enterobacteriaceae; genus Klebsiella; species Raoultella sp. Next base: position 22,180 of record NZ_JBCNNS010000021.1, on the reverse strand, counting down.
ATGCATAATAAATGCATAAATAGTGAATAAATATCTTATAGACCGGCTATAGCAGTGAATAAGTCAAATAGTTTATGCATCAGTGAGATATAATTCTGTATTTGTGATCCTCAACGAAATTTATTGTAGATACTCGCCCTTTTTTAGCGCAGCCTGCGCCGGGATGGTGCACGCGGGACAGGTCAGCACCACCAATCAGAACAACAGGCACAATAAAATGCCTTCCGGCAGCCAGCCCGGCGAATTTCTGCTACCATCCCTGCACTATTCACCTTGCACAGTGGCAGCGACTATGAAATTTCTCTCTTTTAATATCAACGGCCTGCGTGCCCGCCCCCACCAGCTGGCCGCCATCGTCGACAAACATCAGCCTGACGTCATTGGCTTACAGGAAACCAAAGTACACGACGATATGTTTCCGCTCGAAGAGGTGGCAAAGCTCGGATACAACGTGTTCTACCACGGCCAAAAAGGGCACTACGGCGTGGCGCTGCTGACCAAGGAGACGCCTGTCTCGGTACGCCGTGGTTTCCCTGGCGACGGCGAAGAGGCCCAGCGCCGTATCATCATGGCGGAAATTCCATCCGCATTCGGGAATGTGACAGTTATCAACGGCTACTTCCCGCAGGGCGAAAGCCGCGACCACGAAACCAAGTTCCCGGCAAAAGCGGCGTTCTACCAGAACCTACAAAACTATCTTGATAGCGAGCTGAACAAAGATAATCCGGTGCTGATCATGGGCGATATGAATATCAGCCCAACCGACCTCGACATCGGCATTGGTGAAGAGAACCGTAAGCGCTGGCTGCGCACCGGTAAGTGCTCATTCCTGCCGGAAGAGCGGGAGTGGATGGCGCGCTTGCTGGACTGGGGGCTGGTTGACACCTGGCGTCAGGCCAATCCCGATAACCAGGATCGCTTCTCATGGTTCGACTACCGCTCCAAAGGCTTTGACGATAATCGCGGGCTGCGTATCGACCTACTGCTGGCAAGCTCTCCGCTGGCGCAACGCTGCGTAGAAACCGGCATTGATTACGACATTCGCGGCATGGAAAAACCGTCCGACCATGCCCCGGTCTGGGCCACCTTCAAACCGTAACGCGTTTTCTCCATCGACTCTCCCGGCCAGACGGTCGCGGAGAGTCCGCTTATCCTGAATAAAATCAATAAATCCGCGCTAACGCATTGTTGCCGCTCGCCATTGATTATACTGTCGCGCACGCCCTGACTCGCGGGATGGAGGTCACGGAACACGGGTAAAACAGGCGAGCCCCATGCAAAAGAAGCCGTCATAAAGCAGAATCTCACCTGCTGTTGATTCTCGCCCTGCTCTGCAGCAAGGTTGCGATTATCTCCTTCTCCGGCTTTGCCGATCTGGTGACCCACTTCCGCCATCTCCAGGCGCTGATTCAACACAGCGGTCCGCTCGACTGGACGCTCTATGTGGCCGTATTTATCATCGCAACCCTGTGCCTGATTCCGGGCAGTCTCCTGGTGATTGTCGGTGGCGGGTCTTTGGCCCGGTATGGGGCACCCTGTTATCGGGCCATGGCGACCTCGGCACTCTCCTTTTTGCTGGCCCGCTGGCTGGGCCGCGATCTGCTGCTGAAATATGCCGGACATACCGCGACCTTTCAGGCGATTGAACGCGGTATTGCCCGCAGCGGCCCAGATTTCCTGATGTTTACCCGCCTGGTGCCGCTGTTTCCGTACCACATTCAAAACTATGCCGATGGCCTGACCACCATTCCGTTCGGCGCATTTATGCTGATATCGGTACTGACGACCCTACCGGGGCTGTTTATCTATACCCAGATGGCAAGCGAACTCGCCAGAGAGGGCATTACGTTGGGGTTTATGTTGAACTGAGTCTGGCTGGACTCGCTTTATTTGCCGTCATTCAGGGGGCCAAAATCTTTGCCCGGCCTCGACAGATCGCTCCCGACAAGTTTCCGGTTAGCCATGAAGAAAAATAACGCGCGTCTGATCTGGTGCAGCCGCGCGGCGCAAACATTGAGCAAGGGTTTCAGGCGGGGATGCAGATGACTATCGAGCACGATATATCTCCGATGGGCTAAAAGTTGTCTGGCAAAGACAAAGGCGGTGATAATAAGCCATTATCCTGCCCGGAATGATGATTCAGATGCAAAAAACGCTTGATGTTGTCGCCGCTATTATCGAACAGGATGGCAAAATTCTGCTGGCGCAACGCCCGTCCCACGCCGATCAACCTGGCCTATGGGAATTTGCCGGCGGCAAAGTGGAACCCGGCGAAAGCCAGCCACAGGCGCTTATCCGTGAACTGCAAGAAGAGCTCGGCATTACGGCGGAGGTTGAGCGCTATATTGCCAGCCATCAACGGGAGGTCTCCGGACGCCTGATTCACCTGCACGCCTGGTGGGTGGCACGTTTTCGCGGCCTTCCCACCGCCCATTATCATCGCCAGTTGCGCTGGTGCACGCCGCAAGAGGCACTCTCCTTCGACCTTGCCCCGGCAGATATTCCGCTGCTGAACGCGTTTATTGCCCAACGCGCAACCGATCTTCCCCGCTAATTCCCTGCAACCGGCGTCATCGTTTTTAGTTATGACTGGCGCCAGATTATAAATTTTCCTGTCTGGATAATTTTTCCTTGCTGGCATGATGATTCCCGGTGTTATAGTCGGAAAATCGGTCTTTTCAAGGGCCGAATAATAAAAAAGAGATACAAAATCATTCAGATTGCTCGAGGCGGCCGCAGAAGCGTTCCCGAAATGGGTAGCGAAGCAATCTGCAACGTGATGCGTATACATGCAACCACAACCATAAGGGGAAATTATATCTATGGATCAGATGTGCACTCTGGAAAGCTTTCTCACCCGCGTTCAACAGCGCGACCCGCATCAAACCGAATTTGCTCAAGCCGTCCGCGAAGTTATGACCACGCTGTGGCCTTTCCTTGAGGAAAACCCGCGCTATCGCCAGCTCGCTTTGCTGGAACGACTGGTTGAACCAGAGCGTGCTATTCAGTTCCGCGTCGTCTGGGTCGACGACCGTAATCAGGTTCAAGTCAACCGCGCCTGGCGCGTACAGTTCAACTCCGCAATTGGCCCGTACAAGGGCGGCATGCGTTTCCACCCGTCGGTCAACCTATCGATTCTCAAGTTCCTTGGCTTTGAACAGACCTTTAAAAACGCCCTCACGACGCTGCCCATGGGCGGCGGGAAAGGCGGCAGCGACTTCGATCCGAAAGGTAAGAGCGATGGTGAAGTAATGCGCTTTTGTCAGGCGCTGATGACCGAACTGTATCGCCATTTGGGCCCGGACACCGACGTGCCAGCAGGCGATATTGGCGTTGGCGGTCGTGAAGTCGGCTTTATGGCCGGGATGATGCGTAAACTCTCCAACAACAGCGCCTGCGTGTTCACCGGTAAAGGGCTCTCCTTCGGCGGCAGCCTGATTCGTCCGGAAGCGACTGGCTATGGTCTGGTGTACTTTACCGATGCGATGCTCAAGCGTCACGGACTGGGCTTCGAAGGGATGCGCGTGGCGGTGTCCGGTTCCGGTAACGTGGCGCAATATGCTATCGAAAAAGCGATGGCCCTCGGCGCCCGCGTGATCACCGCTTCTGACTCCAGCGGCACCGTTGTCGATGAAGCTGGCTTTACCCCGGAAAAACTGGCCCGTCTGTGCGAAATCAAAGCCAGCCGCGATGGCCGCGTTGCCGACTACGCCCGCGAATATGGTCTGACCTATCTCGAAGGCAAACAGCCGTGGTCCATTCCTGCGGATATCGCCCTGCCTTGCGCCACGCAAAACGAACTGGACGCTGATGCGGCGCGTCTGTTGATTGCCAACGGTGTGAAGGCCGTTGCCGAAGGCGCTAACATGCCGACCACTATCGCCGCCACCGATCTGTTCCTCGCGGCGGGCGTGCTGTTCGCACCAGGCAAGGCCGCAAACGCCGGCGGCGTCGCCACTTCCGGCCTCGAAATGGCGCAGAACGCAGCCCGCATGAGCTGGAAGGCGGAGAAGGTCGACGCCCGTTTGCATCACATCATGCTGGATATTCACCACGCTTGTGTTGAATACGGCGGCGAAGCGCAGCAGACCAACTACGTCCGTGGCGCTAATATCGCCGGTTTCGTCAAAGTGGCCGATGCCATGCTGGCGCAGGGCGTCATTTAAGACGTCGTGGTTCCCTGCCGCCGTCCCTTAAGAACCGGGATAAGCGGCAACCCCTAAAAAAACCGATTTTCGGTTTTTTTAGGGGTTTTCCGCTGCGGAGTCCGCAGCGGGCTTCTTGTCTTTCGTTTTAGCTTTGATTTTACCTTTGCTGAAACTCTTTTTCCCGCCGCCCGGCGCGACAATGCCGCGGAACTGACGTACCGGCGTACTCCTGGCCTGCTCAATCAGCTGGTAAAGCGTGCCGACCAGCGGCTGCATAAAGTCCTGATAACGGCACTGCTTCTCGCTGATTTGCGTCAGTACCGACTCCCAGTGCGCGGTCATATCTGGCCGGGCTGCCATCTCCGGCAGAGAGTGAATCAGCGCACGCCCCGCATCGGAAGAGTGAATGTAGCGACCCTTTTTGACTAAAAAGCCCCGCTTAAACAGCAGCTCGATAATCCCGGCGCGGGTCGCTTCCGTCCCCAGACCGTCGGTCGCACGCAGAATCTTTTTCAGATCTTTATCCTGCACAAACCGGGCAATCCCGGTCATCGCCGACAACAGCGTTGCATCGGTAAAATAGCGCGGAGGCTGAGTTTGCCGCTCCACCACTTCGCCCTTTTCACACAGCAGCTCGTCGTCTTTTGCCACCACCGGCAGCGGGGTTCCGTCGTTTTCTTCATCCCGCTCTTTGTTACCCAGCAGCGCACGCCAGCCGGCTTCGGCGAGGAAACGCGCTTTGGCGACAAATTTGCCATTAGCAATATCAAGATCGATCTGACACTTGCGGAAGACCGCATCCGGGCAGAACTGCATCAGATACTGGCGGGCAATCAGGCCATACACCTTCTCTTCGTTATCAGACAGTTTCACCTGGCTGCTGCGGGCGGTCGGGATGATCGCATGGTGCGCATCAACTTTTTTATCGTCCCAGCAGCGGTTACGGATTTCCAGATCAACCACCGGCTGCGGCAGCAGATCTGCCGCATGAACCCCGATGGCATTGAGAACCGCCTGCCGACCGGCAAAATGCTCTTCCGGCAGATAGCGGCTGTCCGAACGCGGATAGGTAATCAGTTTGTGGGTTTCATACAGTTTCTGACAGATATCCAGCACGTTTTGCGCGCTAAAGCCAAAACGCCTGGCAGCCTCAATCTGCAACGCCGAAAGCGAAAACGGCAGCGGCGCCGGCTCCGAATCCCGTTTATCGTTGTAGGCAGTCACCCGCGCCGGCTGGCCCTCAATACGCGCCACCACGTGTTCAGCCAGCGGACGATGCAGCAGGCGCCCCTCTTCATCCTGATACGGCTCGCAGGCCTCGCTCGGCACCCAGGTGGCGACGAAACGCTCATCCTTCGGCGTCACGATATGCGCCTTGACGTCAAAGAAATCTTTGGCGACGAAGTTCTCAATCTCTTCGTCACGCCGCACCACCAGCCCCAGCACGGGGGTCTGCACCCGACCCACCGACAGCACGCCCTGGTAACCGGCATTGCGACCGAGCAGGGTATAGGCACGGGTCATGTTAATCCCATAGAGCCAGTCAGCACGGGCGCGGGCCAGGGCCGAAACGCATAGCGGAATAAACTCGCTGTTGGCGCGCAGGCGAGAAATCGCCCGTTCCACCGCCTGCGGGTTGAGATCGTTAATCAGGCAACGCTGAACCTGCTGGCGCTTTTCCGGCGCCAGTTGCAAATAGTCGAGAACTTCGTCTACCAGCAACTGCCCCTCTCTGTCCGGGTCACCGGCATGAATCACCTCCTGCGCCTCGCTCAACAGACGCTTGATGACGTTGAGCTGTTTGGTGACCGACGGTTTTGGCTGCAACTGCCACTTTTCCGGCACAATAGGCAGGTCGAGCAGATTCCAGCGCGCATAGCGCCCGTCATAGACATCGGGTTGAGCCTGTTCGAGCAGATGGCCGATACACCAAGTGACCACCTGCCCGTTACCGCACTCAATATAACCATCACCTTTGCGATGCGGCTTAGGGAGCACGTCGGCGATTGCGCGACCAAGACTGGGTTTTTCCGCAATAAACAACCGCATGTAATCAACGGATCTCAATCATGGGACGTCCGCCGCGTGCGGTCACCAACTCGCCGATGGCGGCAAGCTTAACCCCGAACTCTTCTGCTGCGGCTCGCACTTCGTCTTCGGCTTCCGGCGTCACCGCCAGCAGCAGGCCGCCGGAGGTTTGCGGGTCACACAGCAGATCGCGCCACGCTGCCGGCATGTCCCCCATCAAATGGCCGTAGCTGGCAAAATTGCGCCCGGTGCCACCGGGAACGGCGCCCGCCGCAATATACTCTTCAACGCCCGGCAGTTTCGGGATATCCGCATAGTTCAGTAGCGCCTGAACACCCGCGCCGCGGCACACCTCGCTCAGGTGGCCCAGCAGACCGAAGCCGGTGACGTCGGTCATCGCTTTTACGCCGCCGATGGTGGCAAAGGCCGCGCCGGCGAGGTTCATCTGGCACATGGTTTCCGTCGCCAGCCCCTGGTGCTCCGGTTTGAGCAGCGATTTTTTCTCGGCGGTGGTCAGCACGCCGATGCCTAACGGCTTGGTGAGATAGAGTTTGCAGCCGGCCTCGGCAGTGCTGTTTTTCTTGATCCGCTCGGTCGGCACCACGCCGGTGACCGCCAGACCGAAAATCGGCTCCGGCGCGTCAATTGAGTGGCCGCCCGCCAGGGAGATGCCCGCCTGCTGACAGGCAAAACGCCCGCCGTCCACCACTTCACGGGCAATTTCCGGTGCCAGGGTATTAATCGGCCAGCCAAGAATGGCAATCGCCATAATCGGTTTCCCCCCCATTGCGAAAATGTCGCTGATGGCGTTGGTGGCGGCGATACGGCCAAAGTCGAACGGACTGTCGACTATCGGCATAAAAAAGTCGGTGGTGCTGATGATGGACGTCCCGTTGCCAAGGTCGTAAACCGCCGCATCATCACTGGTCTCATTCCCCACCAGCAGATTCGGATCGATAAATTTCGCTCGATCGCTCTTCAGAATCGTTTCCAGTACTTTAGGGGAAATTTTACAACCACAACCGGCTCCGTGGCTGTATTGCGTTAAACGAATAGCTTGCTCGCTCATGGACATCTCCTGTCAGTGCAATCCCGCTATGGTAGCGCTCAAACGTCGAGGTGGTAAGTATGACAGTCTGAAATCGCGAATGGTTGCTCATTAAGCAGACAAATCGACGATTTTGCGATGGACAACCCTCTTTGCCTCGCCGTTTTCACGTTGACGGAAAGTCTGGTGGGGCTAAGGGGTATCAGACATCCCGGACAAAATGCGGATCGGCGGGACGATAAAAACAGCGCCTTCCGGCACCAACTTCTCCGCCCGGGATCCCTGTTGCCGTTCCAACACTCGACAGGCCTGCTAAATACGTTCGTTTGGTGTCCAGTGTACGGGCAGAATGCCGCTATGGATCTTTTCGATGTAACTCAAGCGTAAAATCATAGTAGTCATTCAGGCACCAGGTGCGGGTGTATTCCACGGGCCTGTCATCGTCGGTGAAACCGGTACGGGTCACCAGCAGGAGCGGCTCATATTCTTTGATGTTCAGATAGTAAGCCAGCTGACTGTCCGTTGAGACGGCCCTGAAGTGCTGAGTCGCCCGCCGTACCGGCGCGCCTTTTGTCTCCAGGTGCTGGTACAACGACTCCTCCATTTCGCTGAGTTTATCCAGCAGATGTGCAGGCAAAACCGCCGTCTGCAGGGAAACGGCGATGCCGTTAATTTTCCTGAGCCGGGTCAGTTCCACAATGTCACTTTCACTTCCGGTCAGTTGCAGAACGTTACGCTCCTCCGGGGTTGCTAAGCGGCGCAGATATCCCACAAGTTCGCTTTGCGCTTTGCCTCCGCTCCCTGCCGCCATTTCACTAAAACTTTCCAGCGACGGCAGGGACTGACGCACATGCGGCGCCACGAAGGTACCGGACCCCTGATTACGTATCAGAACCCCTTCCTCCAGCAGTTGCTGCAATGCTTTACGGGCTGTGCCTCGCGCAATATTCAGCATCTCTACCAGCGCCCGTTCTGACGGCAGAACATCACCAGGACGGAGCCGTCCTTCAGAAACGGCTGACTTAATGGCATTAACCAACTGCATATACAGCGGCAATGCACTGGATTCATCGAGATAAAATCCAGGGTGCGAAGTGGTGTTCATTCTCTCTCTACCCATGGGAACACTGGTCCAGTTTATATGAACCAATTCTTAACCAATAATCGATCGTTGTCATCTTCCAATCAGAGCAGGAGGAAAGCAACTCAGATCACAAAACGGCCATTTTGTTCTGGTCAGGATCCATTTTCATCCTGTATGGTTCACTAATGGTACACAAATGGTATATTTTAACTAAACCCAAAATGACTCCCGACGACTGAGGTCAATATATGCAGCGCATTTTTTTCGCCAGCCCGTACCGGCAGTTCAGGGCGCGGATGCTGCCTGTCCAGGCCGCGGCTGAAATCGGAGAACTGGCTGAGCAACGAGGAATCCCCTAATGAGAACAAAACGCTTGCTGGACTGTTGTGCTTCCGATTTTGTGTCGATGGATAAAGAGCAGCTTCTGTATGCCATTCGCGCCAGCGAAGGTCGGGTAATGGTCAGTGAATCTATCGCCATCACGCAGCCATTGCTGAACAATGTGACCAATGCTGAGCTTGCCGCATCGCAGGGCGCGGATATTTTGCTGATTAATATGTTTGACAGTGAAAATCCGCATATTCAGGGGTTACCGACCGGTATCGCGCCGGAAAAAACGCTGTATGAACTGCAGCGCCTGACCGGGCGTATTATTGGCGTCAATCTGGAGGCGGTAGATCCTGAATTTGCTGTTGCCCATGATGATATCTGGAAAATGAGACCGGGGCGATCGGCAACGGCTGACAATGCCCGTAAACTGGTCGCGATGGGGGCGAAAGTTCTGGTGTTAACCGGCAACCCGAATAACGGGGTCAGCAACCAGGCGCTGGGGACAGCTGCCGGGAAGATTCGCCAGGCGGTGGGCAACAGCGCGGTGATTGTCACCGGGAAAATGCACGGAGCGGGCGTTGTAGGCGAAAGCGGCAGCAGCATTATCAGCGAGCAAGATGTCATCGGGTTCGCCGCTCAGGGGGTGGATATTGTGTTGCTCCCTGCCCCAGGCACGATACCAGGAATGAGTCAGCAACGTGTGGCATCGCTTATTGAGACTGCGCATGCGCATGGCGTACTGGCGATGACGGCCATTGGCACCTCCCAGGAAGGCGCGGATGTCAGCACCATTCGTCAGATAGCATTGATGAGTAAAATGGCGGGCGCCGACCTGCACCATATTGGCGATACGGGTTATATGGGGATGGCATTACCGGAGAATATTCTGGCCTACAGTATTGCTATTCGCGGAGTCAGGCATACATACACCCGCATCGCGCGTTCTGTTTATCGGTAAACAGGTATCAAAGGTACCTGGTCGTCTCTCATCCGGGAAAAAACCGCCGGATTCAAAGCGTTTAGAGCCTGTCCCTGTCGCTGTCATTGGTACAGGTAGCACATGGACCACGCGGAGAAAGCTGAACGTACAACGTGGTACGTGAGGATTTGATTCGCTTCATTCACCCTTTGGGCCGCCTTGACGGGTGTTCAAAGACAACTCTTTGTGAACGCTGCCAGGGTTCAAAATGACAAGCACAGCAGTCTTGATGAGACAAGCCCTTAATTCAGTAGAACCATGGTTCGTTAACTTCGCATCCGTTTCGCGCCATTGTCCCCCTCTCACACAATAAGGATATCTTGATGAAAAAGCGTGTTCTCACCCTTTGCCTTGCCAGTCTCTTTTCGGTGAGCGCCTTTGCGCTGGTTCCCGCCGGGAATGATGCCACCACGCAGCCCGATCTTTACTATCTGAAAAACGCCCAGGCCATTGACAGTCTGGCATTGCTCCCGCCGCCGCCGGAAGTGGGCAGCATTGCTTTTTTAAACGATCAGGCGATGTATGAGAAAGGCCGCCTGCTGCGCGCTACCGAACGCGGGAAGCTGGCGGCAGAAGACGCCAATCTGAGCGCAGGTGGCGTGGCAAACGCTTTCTCCGCCGTATTCGGCTCCCCGATCACCGAAAAGGACGCGCCGGCGCTCCACAAACTGCTCACCAACATGATTGAAGACGCAGGCGATCTGGCGACCCGAAGCGCAAAAGAGAAGTATATGCGTATTCGTCCGTTTGCTTTCTATGGCGTATCCACCTGCAATACTGCCGAACAGGATAAGCTGTCGAAAAACGGTTCCTACCCTTCCGGGCACACTTCTATCGGCTGGGCCACCGCGCTGGTGCTGGCTGAAATCAACCCGCAGCGCCAGAATGAGATTCTCAAACGCGGCTATGAGCTCGGTGAAAGTCGGGTGATCTGCGGTTACCACTGGCAGAGCGATGTTGACGCGGCGCGTATTGTCGGCTCGGCGGTGGTTGCCACGCTGCATACCAATCCGGCCTTCCAGCAACAGTTGCAAAAAGCCAAAGACGAGTTTGCGAAACAGCAGAAATAGTCTGCGCGACAGCCCGGCGGTTCACGCCTGCCGGGCTGTTCTTATTCTGCGTGGATCAGAAGCGGACCACAAACGGCGCGGTGTCCGGCAGAGAAACGGTTGTTGAGGCTTTAAGCTGCGGCGTTCCCAGATAGAGAAAACCGACGATTTTATCCTGCTCGCGGCAGGCGAATCCTTCACGGACGATCGGGCTTTCGGTCAATGCGCCGCTGCGCCAGATGCCGTTAAAGCCCTGCGCTAACGCCGCCATCTGCATGGCCATCACGGCGCAACCGGCCGACATTTCCTGCTCCCATTTAGGCACCTTCGGGTGATCTTCGCAGCGGGCGACAACGGTAATAATCAGCGGAGCGCGGAACGGTGCACTGCGGGCCTTTTCAATGCCTTTGTCATCCTGCCCGGCCTCTATCGCCCCTTTCTCCAGCAGTTGACTGAAGCGTTCGCGGCCTTCATCAGAAATAATAAAGAAACGCCATGGCTGCAGCGTCCCGTGATCCGGGGCGCGTAGCCCGGCACGAAGAATATTTTCCAGTTGTTCGCCGGTCGGTGCCGGCTCTGCGAGACGAGAAGCGCTGCGGCGATTAATCAGTAGTTCGAGAGCATCCATTTTTGTGACTCCTGTGCTGTCATTTTTCATAAAATTAACATGCGCAAGAATTTTGTTACAGCACGACCGGTGATTCCTGCTGACAACCGTCAACCGTCTCTTTAGGATAACCAGACGCGGCAACCCAAGCGGTTAGCCCATTTTTAACAATGTAGGGAGAATACATGCGAACTCTTTGGCGGCTGCTCGCCGGATTTTTTAAATGGACGTGGCGGGTACTCAATTTTATTCGCCAGCTCGCACTGAACCTGGTTTTCCTGTTGCTGGTCCTGGTTTGTGTTGGCATCTGGGCACAATTCAGCAGCACTACAACGGAACATACCGCTCGCGGTGCACTGCTGATGGATCTCACCGGTGTGGTGGTCGATAAACCGTCCGCCAGTAGCAAACTCGGGGTGATCGGTCGTCAGCTCTTTGGGGCCAGTTCCGACCGTCTCCAGGAAAACTCGCTGTTTGATATCGTACAAACCATTCGCCAGGCGAAAGATGACCGCAATATCACCGGCATCGTACTGGATCTGAAAAATTTTGCCGGCGGAGATCAGCCTTCGATGCAGTATATCGGTAAGGCGCTGCGCGAATTTCGCGATAGCGGCAAACCGGTATATGCCGTGGGGAGTAGCTACAGCCAGGGGCAATATTATCTGGCGAGCTTCGCCAATAAAATCTGGCTCTCGCCGCAGGGTGAAGTTGACCTGCACGGCTTTGCCACCAACGGCCTGTATTACAAATCTCTGCTCGACAAGCTGAAAGTCTCGACGCATGTTTTCCGTGTCGGAACCTATAAATCGGCGGTCGAGCCGTTTATCCGCGACGATATGTCGCCTGCCGCTCGTGAAGCCGACAGTCGCTGGATTGGCGAGCTGTGGCAAAACTACCTCAATACCATCGCCGCTAACCGCCAAATCACGGCGCAGCAGCTGTTCCCTGGCGCTCAGGGCCTGATTGACGGTCTGCGTAAAGTGGATGGCGATACGGCGCAGTACGCGCTGAACAACAAACTGGTTGATGAGCTGGGCACCGCGACCGACGTGGAGAAGGCGTTGACTAAACAGTTCGGTTGGAGCAAAGCGGATAATAACTATCGCGCGATCAGCTATTACGATTACAGCGTGAAAACACCGTCCGACCAGGGTGCCACCATTGCGGTTATCTTCGCTAACGGCGCGATCATGGACGGCGAAGAGACGCCGGGTAATGTCGGAGGAGACACCACCGCCGCGCAGATTCGCGATGCCCGCCTCGATCCGAAGGTGAAAGCGATTGTCCTGCGCGTCAACAGCCCGGGCGGTAGCGTCAGCGCCTCGGAAGTGATTCGTGAAGAGCTGGCGGCGGCGAAAGCCGCGGGTAAACCGGTGGTGGTCTCCATGGGCGGCATGGCCGCTTCCGGCGGCTACTGGATCTCCACGCCGGCCAACTATATCGTGGCCAACCCAAGCACTCTCACCGGCTCGATTGGCATCTTCGGCGTCATTAACACCGTCGAAAATACGCTGGATTCGATCGGCGTCCACACCGATGGCGTAGCGACGTCGGCGCTGGCCGACGTCTCAACGACCAAATCGCTGCCGCCTGAAGTTCAGCAGTTGATGCAACTGAGCATCGAGAATGGCTACAAACGCTTTATCACCCTGGTGGCCAATGCGCGTAACAGTACGCCGGAGAAAATCGACCAGATTGCCCAGGGCCATGTCTGGACCGGTGAAGATGCGAAAGCCAACGGGCTGGTCGATAGCCTGGGCGACTTTGACGACGCGGTGACAAAAGCTGCGGAACTGGCGAAACTGAAACAGTGGCATATCGACTACTACCAGGAAGAGCCGACGTTATTCTCGATGGTGATCGATAGCCTGACTGGTTCGGTACGCGCGTCGCTGCCGGCAGCTCTGCAGGCCTGGCTGCCAGCGCCGGTTGCCGCCGCGGCCAATGCCGTCAAAGCTGAGAGCGATAAGCTCGCCGCGTTCAACGATCCGCAGAACCGCTACGCGTTCTGCTTAACCTGCGCCAATATCCACTAGTTCCCCCCGTTTGGCCAATCCCCCGACAACATCAGTATTGTCGGGGGAAATTCGCCTGCCACTCGCCTGTAAGGTGAAGTATAACGGGGGATTGCGCTGTATTTTTTTAGCGCTCACCTTATACTGCGCCTGTCTATGTACAACCTAAGCGATGATATGCAAAAGAAATCGATTTACGTTGCCTACACCGGTGGGACCATCGGTATGCAGCGCTCAGAACACGGTTATATCCCCGTTTCCGGCCACCTGCAGCGTCAGCTGGCGCTGATGCCTGAGTTCCATCGTCCGGAGATGCCGGACTTTACGATCCATGAATATGCGCCACTGATGGACTCTTCCGATATGACGCCGGAAGACTGGCAGCACATCGCCGACGACATCCGCGCGCATTACGACGAGTACGATGGCTTTGTTATCCTGCACGGGACTGACACCATGGCCTTTACCGCCTCAGCGCTGTCATTCATGCTGGAGCATCTGGGTAAACCGGTTATTGTGACAGGGTCACAAATCCCGTTAGCCGAACTGCGCTCCGACGGGCAGATCAATTTGTTGAATGCCCTGTACGTTGCCGCTAATTACCCGATCAATGAAGTGGCGCTGTTCTTCAATAATCGTCTTTATCGCGGCAACCGCACAACCAAAGCTCATGCCGACGGTTTCGATGCCTTCGCCTCCCCCAATCTGGCTCCTTTACTGGAGGCAGGGATCCACATTCGTCGCCTCGGCACGCCGCCAGCGCCACACGGTATTGGCGAGCTGATGGTGCATCCCATCACGCCGCAACCGATTGGTGTCGTGACGATCTATCCGGGCATTTCGGCCGATGTGGTACGTAATTTCCTGCGTCAACCGGTGAAAGCATTGATCCTGCGTTCCTATGGCGTCGGCAATGCTCCGCAAAATGGCGAGTTTATCCAGGTTCTGACAGAAGCCAGCCAACGCGGGATCGTGGTCATTAACCTGACCCAGTGCATGTCCGGCAAAGTCAATATGGGGGGGTATGCCACCGGTAACGCTCTCGCCCAGGCGGGCGTCATCAGCGGTTTTGATATGACCGTTGAGGCCACACTGACCAAGCTACACTACTTGTTGAGTCAGAACCTGAGCGTCGATGAGATTCGCAACCTGATGCAGGAAAACCTGCGTGGCGAACTGACTCCCGATGAGTAAGGAGAACCGATGACGAATCGCGCACTACTGCTGGTCGATTTACAAAATGATTTTTGCGCGGGCGGCGCGCTGGCCGTACCGGAAGGTGATAGCACCATAGATATCGCCAACCGACTTATCGACCATTGTCTTGCCCGCGGCGAAACCGTCGTCGCTAGCCAGGACTGGCACCCGGCAAACCATGGCAGCTTCGCCAGCCAGCACCAGGTCGAACCTTATACCCGGGGGCAGCTTGATGGCCTGGTGCAAACGTTCTGGCCCGATCACTGTGTGCAGAACAGCGAAGGTGCGGCGCTGCATCCACTGCTGCAGCAGCAGGCGATTGCCGCGGTATTCCATAAAGGGGAAAATCCGGCCATCGACAGCTACAGCGCTTTTTTTGACAACGAACACCGACAAAAAACCGGGCTCGATGAGTGGTTGCGCCAACACGGCATCACCGATCTCATCGTTCTTGGGCTGGCGACCGATTACTGCGTCAAATACACCGTGCTGGATGCGCTGAATCTCGGCTATAGCGTTAACGTCATTACCGACGGCTGCCGCGGGGTCAACCTCCAGCCGCAGGATAGCGCGCTTGCCTTTATGGCGATGGCCTCCGCCGGTGCTACGCTGTACACCCTCGACGACTGGCTGGAAACGCAGGCGTAATCCTCGTGCCCGAAGCCGCCGCTTCGGGCAATCCCCCGCTTCGCTTTGACTATAAATTGAGCTGACTCGCAGATTCAACGCACTATCGCTGGTAGTGTTAACGCGTTGTTTTTCCGCCACGCCATTTACGTGGCGTGTTTGTTTTTCAATGCCACTTTTTTAAGTCAAAGAGGATCTGATATGAAGCTTTTGCCTTTGCTGGCAGCATTACCCCTGCTCTGTGCTTCCGTGGTCTCCGCCAGTTCCCTGATGTCCGTCGGCTACTTTAACGGCGGCGGTGACGTCACTGCCGGCCCCGGCGGCGATATCGATAAGCTGGACGTGCGGCAGATAACCCATCTCAACTACTCATTTGGTCTGATCTATAACGACGAAAAAGACGAAACCAATGACGCCTTAAAAGATGCCAGTAAGCTGCATCAGATATGGCTGTCACCGAAAGTACAGGCTGACCTACAGAAAATCCCGACATTGCGCCAGCAGAACCCGAACCTCAAAGTCCTGCTTTCCGTCGGCGGCTGGGGGGCACGAGGATTTTCCGGCGCCGCGGCGACGAAGGAAACCCGGACGGTGTTTATTCAGTCAGCGCTGGAGATTGTTGAGAAGTATGGTCTGGACGGCATCGATCTCGACTGGGAATATCCGGTCAATGGCGCATGGGGACTGGTCGCCAGCCAACCGGCCGATCGCGATAATTTTACGGCTTTACTGAAAGAGCTGCGCGCGGCGTTTGGCACAAAGAAACTGGCGACCATCGCCGTGGGCGCTAACGCAGAGAGTCCGAAAAGCTGGGTGGATGTCAAAGCGATTGCGCCGTCTCTCGACTATATCAACCTGATGACCTACGACATGGCCTACGGGACCCAGTACTTCAACGCCAACCTGTACGATTCAACGCGGTGGCCGACGGTAGCGGCTGCGGATAAGTACAGCGTCGATTTTGTGGTCAATAACTACCTCGCCGCCGGTCTAAAAGCGAGCCAGATGAATCTGGGGATCGGTTTTTATGGCCGGGTACCCAAACGCGCCCTTGAGCCGGGTATCGACTGGACAAAGCCGGATGCGCAAAAAAATCCCGTCACTCAGCCCTGGTTAGGGCCACAGCACATCGCTCTGTTTTCATCGCTGGGTTTTGATTTGACCAAAGACACGTATGTGAAATACAACGATATCGTCACCAAATTGCTTAATGACCCACAAAAACGCTTTACCGAACATTGGGATGATCAGGCGAAGGTTCCGTGGCTGTCGGTCCCGTCGGCAGATGGCAAAGCGCTGTTCGCCTTGTCATACGAAAACCCGCGTTCGGTAGCGATAAAGGCTGATTACATTAAGCAAAAAGGCCTGGCGGGGGCTATGTTCTGGGAGTATGGCGCCGATGACCACAATCAGTTGGCGAAGCAACTCGCGGCGTCGCTTGGGATTAAACCTTAATCGGCGAACGGCCATCGGGTGATGTAAGCTGCGCCTTACCCGAACTGCCACAACCTTGCCCGGTGGCAGCGTTACCTTACCGGGCTTGCTCAATCCAGCCACAGGCCCTGCAAAGGTTGCTTTGCCGGGCTTACTCGACCTCACTGCTGCCTCTGTAAGGGTTAGCCCCGCCGGGTATCAGGCCGCTTCGTTACTGCATCTTCAGCGTCGCAATCGGACGGGGCGCGATGCCAAAATCCTCTTTCAGTTGCTGCTTGCTCTTCATCACCATCTGACCGTTCGTATCGATGGTCATGTGCTGCGCGTCGCTGTTATGTCGCGCCTGGTAGAGCATCACCAGTTGCAGGCTGTTCTCTTTCTGCTGAGCGGTTAAGGTCACCCCATCCGGCCATTTTCCCAGTTCCACCGCCGTCGCCAGTCGCTGATACACTTCCGGCGTCATACTGTCTATTATTTGCTCAATTCCCATGGTCCGCTCAACTCCACACTGGAATAATTTGCTGAATCGTTTCTTTAACCTTTAATCTGCTCGCCATTATCTTCGTCATTGAAGCTTAATGAGGCCGAATTGACGCAAAAACGCTCCCCCGTCGGCTGCGGTCCATCCGGAAACACATGCCCCAGATGCGCATCGCAGTTTCCGCAACGAATTTCAGTGCGCTGCATACTATGGGAGTAATCATTCAGATAGCGAATCGCCTCTTCGCTTACCGGCTCGTAAAAGCTCGGCCAGCCGCAGCCTGAATCATACTTCGTTTGCGAGTGAAACAGCGGCGCGTCGCATACCAGGCAGTGGTAGACACCGTCCCGTTTGTTGTGGAGCAGTCGTCCGGTGAACGGTGGCTCAGTACCGTGATTCTGCGTCACGTAAAACTGCATCTCGCTCAAATTTTTTTTGAGCTCATCTGAGGAAGGTTTATTCGCCATGTGCTTGCTTCTCACTGTGAAAGGACAACTTTACATCCCGATTCTAACAAAACATTAACAATGAAGCGTGGACTTTTGTTCTAAACTTATTCGATGCCAAAAGGCAGCCCAGATAATTGTGACTAACATCACATTTTTATCTTTAATGACCTTTAAAATTCCGGGCGCAGCCCCAATATGGAATTGGGCTCAAAGGGAAAGTGGGATAAATTGACCGCGCAAAGGCATGCTCTGGATTGATTTGTCGCAATGATTGACACGATTCCGCTTGACGCTGCGTAAGGTTTTTGTAATTTTACAGGCAACCTTTTATTCACTAACAAATAGCTGGTGGAATATATGACTATCAAAGTAGGTATCAACGGTTTTGGCCGCATCGGTCGCATTGTTTTCCGTGCTGCTCAGGAACGTTCTGACATTGAGATCGTTGCAATCAACGACCTGTTAGACGCTGACTACATGGCTTACATGCTGAAGTATGACTCCACTCACGGCCGTTTCAACGGTACCGTTGAAGTGAAAGACGGTCATCTGATCGTTAACGGTAAAAAAATCCGTGTTACCGCTGAGCGTGACCCGGCTAACCTGAAGTGGGACGAAGTGGGTGTTGACGTTGTTGCTGAAGCAACCGGTATCTTCCTGACCGACGAAACCGCTCGTAAACACATCACCGCTGGCGCGAAAAAAGTCGTACTGACTGGCCCGTCCAAAGACAACACCCCGATGTTTGTTAAAGGCGCTAACTTTGACAAATACGAAGGCCAGGACATCGTTTCCAACGCTTCCTGCACCACCAACTGCCTGGCTCCGCTGGCAAAAGTTATCAACGACAACTTCGGCATCATCGAAGGTCTGATGACTACCGTTCACGCAACGACTGCGACGCAGAAAACCGTTGATGGCCCGTCTCACAAAGACTGGCGCGGAGGCCGCGGTGCAGCTCAGAACATCATCCCGTCCTCTACCGGTGCAGCTAAAGCAGTCGGTAAAGTACTGCCAGAACTGAACGGCAAACTGACCGGTATGGCGTTCCGCGTTCCGACTCCGAACGTATCCGTTGTTGACCTGACCGTTCGTCTGGAAAAAGCAGCGTCTTACGAAGAAATCAAGAAAGCAATCAAAGCGGCTTCTGAAGGCGCAATGAAAGGCGTTCTGGGTTACACCGAAGACGACGTTGTCTCCACCGATTTCAACGGTGAAATCTGCACTTCCGTATTCGACGCCAAAGCAGGTATCGCACTGAACGACAACTTCGTGAAACTGGTTTCCTGGTACGACAACGAAACGGGTTACTCCAACAAAGTTCTGGACCTGATCGCTCACATCTCCAAATAAGTTGAGATGAGACATTGATCCAAAAAGGCGACTTCGGTCGCCTTTTTTTATGGCTTCATGTTTACGGCTAACCTTTAGGATTGCACCATGATTAACAAAATTTTTGCTCTCCCGGTAGTTGAACAACTTACCCCTGTCCTCTCCCGCCGCCAGCTTGATGAGCTGGAGTTGCTCGTTGTCGACCATCCGCAGGTTAAAGCCTCCGTTGCTTTCCAGGGCGCGCACCTGCTCTCCTGGAAACCGGCTGGCGAGCAAGAAGTGCTGTGGCTCAGCAACAATACGCCATTCAAAAACGGCGTGGCCCTGCGCGGCGGCGTGCCGGTTTGCTGGCCGTGGTTCGGCCCGGCGTCGCAGCAGGGTTTACCGTCCCATGGCTTCGCCCGCAACCTGCCGTGGACGCTGAAAGGCCACGATGAAGATGACAGCGGCGTGATGCTGACCTTTGAACTGCAAAGCAGCGATGAAACTCGTCGCTACTGGCCGCACGAATTCACGCTCTATGCGCGTTTCAAACTGGGTAAAACCTGCGAGATCGAACTGGAAGCGCACGGCGAATTTGAAACCACCTCCGCCCTGCATACCTACTTCAACGTCGGTGATATCGCCACGGTAAAAGTGAGTGGCCTCGGTGACCGCTATATCGATAAAGTGAACAATGCCGAAGAAGGCGTGTTGAGCAACGGCGTGCAGACCTTCCCGGATCGTACCGACCGCGTCTATCTGAATGCCGAAGCGTGTAGCGTGATTCACGACGCTGCGCTGAATCGCAACATCGACGTCGTCCACCATCACCACAGCAACGTCGTGGGCTGGAACCCAGGCCCGGCACTGTCCGTCAGTATGGGCGATATGCCGGATGACGGTTATAAAACCTTTGTTTGCGTCGAAACCTGTTGCGTCACCGAACCGCAGAAAACCAGCGAAGAGAAACCCTCTCGTCTGGCACAAACTATCCGCGTCGTGAAACGAGGCTAACCCCTTCGACGCCGATAAACGCAAGATGAAGGATTAAAAACAGGGCGAAATCGCCCTGTTTTTATTTACCGGCACTCGTCATGTTTTCAACTACCAGAATCCCACCAGCTTCATCCACGCGCCCCCCAGCACGAGCCAGATAGCAATAGACGCCAGCGATACCACAAAACTCACTCCCCACCACTGCCCTGTCGTGTTATATCCCGAGCCAAACAGCGCGGGTCCCGGGCCCCGGAGTATTGCGTGAGCCCCATCGACAAATTAGAGGTATAACCCAACACCAGCGCGGCAAAAAGCGGCGGTACACCGACCGAAACGGCCACGGCAAGAAACGCCAGATACATCGCGGAAATATGCGCCATCGCCGACGCGAAAAAATAGCGGGTATAGAAATAAACCACAACAAGCAGTAAAAAAACCATAATCCATTCGAAGTGACCGACATAGCCGACAATTCGCTCAGATATCCAGCTAATCATGCCGTACTTATTGAGCGCATTTGCCATCATCACCAACACGGCGAACCAGAACATGGTGTCCCAGGCCGTTTTTTCTTCAATAATATTCTTCCACGACATAATGTTGCTGATCAGCAGCACCATCAGCCCAATAAACGCCGAAAGCGTAGCGGGAATTGAAAAGAAAATATCACCGATGGTCCAGAGCAATATCAGCAGGACAAAATCCAACGCCAGAATTTTTTCTGCCAACGACATCGGCCCCATTTTTCGCAGTTCTTCGCGGGCGAGTGCTGGAATCTCCGGCGTTTTTTTCAGTTGCGGCGGATAAATCGCGTAAATCACCAGCGGCAGCAGGATCAGAGAGGCGATTCCCGGTACGATGGCCCCGACGAACCAGGTCGTCCAGGTGATCTCTATTCCCTGGCTTCTCGCCAGTTCCGCTACCAGTGGGTTACCCGCCATCGCCGTTAAAAACATCGTACAGACAATGGCATCAATCTGCGAAACGCAAATCATTAAAAAGGCGCCGGCTTTTCTCGCCGTCGCGCCCGGTTCTGACTGGTATGCAGTGGCAATGGACTGCGTAATGGGGTACATAATTCCGCCGCCCCTCGCTGATGCCGAAGGGATCCCCGGTCCGAGAACGACATCCGACAGTGCCAGCCCATAGGCAACACCCAACATGCTGGAACCGCATTTAGAAATAAACCACAGCGCCACCCGCTTACCCAACCCGGTCTTGATCACCGCTCTGGAGATAAACATGGCGATACCAATCAACCAGATAGTGCCGTTGGCAAACCCGGATAGCGCCGCAACTTTGTCAGTTTTCCCCGGAGAGAGCGGCGTCACACCCAAAAATGCGGAAACAATCAGCGCAATCATCGTCACCGCCCCCATCGGGAGCACCTTGAGAATGATGGCAAAGATAGTGGCGGCAAAAATGGCAAACATTTGCCATGCGTGGAGGGTGAGCCCTTCCGGCTGCGGGATAAACCAGATAATAACGCCGAAGAGTATCGTAAGAATCGCTTTCCACAACGGGAAAGCCAGCTTCACATCCAGAGGCTTGTTAAGTTCAGTCATGTTAATCTCCTTTTCTTTTTATCTTTAAGGAGATGCCCACGATTGAACCTTGATTCTCATCAACTGATCGCCAATGTTTTGACGAATAGTGCTTCTTTACACCATATCCAGCGGGACTTTTTTGCCCGGCGCGGGAAAAGCATTATCCAGCCGCGACCGCTCCTGCGCCGTGAGGGCAATCGTCAGCGCAGCGGCGTTCTGGGCCACATGTTCTACGCTTGCAGCTTTCGGGATAGCCATGACGCCCGGATGACTGATAACCCAGGCCAGCAGAATTTGCGCCGTGCTCACCCCTCTCTCTTCAGCAATATTTGTCACAACGTGATGATGGAAAAGTCCATCGCGCAGACGTCCGGCCTGAGCCAATGGGCTGTAGGCCATCACCGGCAACGACCGTTGCTGACACCACGTTAGCAGGTCATGTTCAATACCTCGCGACGCCAGGTGGTAAAGTACCTGGTTGGTAGCGCACTGTTCACCACCGGCAACCTGCCACAACGCCTGCATCGCGGCAGTATCAAGATTTGATACGCCCCAGCGGCGGATTTTTCCCTGCGCCACCAGCGCCTCCATGCCCGCAACGGTTTCCGCAAAGGAAAACTCGGCGGCCCAGTGCAGCAGGTACATATCAAGGTAATCGGTGCCCAGACGGCGCAGGCTGGCCTCACAGGCGCCCATCATTTTCTGTCCCCCCGCATACCACGGATAAACTTTGGAGACCAGCACAACGCGATCCCGCAGACCACGAATCGCCTCTCCGACCACCTCTTCCGCGCCACCATGAGCGTACATTTCGGCGGTGTCGATGACCGTCAGCCCTCGTTCC
>NZ_JBCNNS010000209.1:0-5048 GCF_039594335.1 Raoultella sp. | reverse complement strand
GTTAATAAAAGAGTTGACCGCAGTGCAAAAAAGTCGCCGTGAGACCCGGCCGACCCGGGCGTCAAAAGAGCGTCGCCTTGCCTCGAAGGCGCAAAAGTCCTCAGTCAAAGCACTGCGTGGGAAAGTTCGTCAGTAAGCGGCATGGCGAACGGGTGGAATGGATTATAAGGAATTCACAGTGAAGAAAATCGTACTCTCCGTTGCGGTAGCGTGTTCGCTCTTTGCGCTGTTTGGCTGCAATCATCGTTCGGATGTCGAGATGCTACAGCCGGCGCCGATGGAAGAACTGAAGCCGATGCAGCAAAGCTGGCGTGGCATTTTGCCCTGCGCCGATTGTGAAGGGATTGAAACCTCGCTGTTCCTCGAAAAAGACGGTAGCTGGGTAATGAACGAGCGTTATCAAGGGGTCAGCCGTGAACCGTCATCGTTCGCCTCGTACGGGACCTGGGCGCGGACCGCCGATAAGCTGGTACTCACTGACAGCAAAGGTGAGAAGTCTTACTATCGTGCGAAGGGGGAAACCCTGGAGATGCTCGATCGGCAAGGCAATCCCATTGAGTCGACGCTCAACTACACCCTGAAATCGGTCCAGGCCAGCCTGCCGACTACGCCGATGACCCTGCGCGGGATGTATTTCTATATGGCGGATGCGGCCACCTTCACCGACTGTGCGACCGGTAAGCGGATCGCGGTGGCTAACAATGCCCAGCTTGAGCGCGATTATGCCGCCGCTCGCGGGACGCAAACGCGCCCGGTACTGCTGGTGGTGGAAGGGCACTTTACGCTGGAAGCCAACCCTGATAGCGGGGAGATGGTGAAAACGCTGATGGCGGATAAAGATATTAAATTCTTGCCGGGCCAAGACTGTAACCAGTAAGCCGTTTTCTCGTGACCGCTGCACACAAACACTGTAACGAATGTCGTTGCCGACATAAAAAAGGCCCCGCATCAGCGGGGCCTTTTGACGTTTAGCGGAGGGATCAGCCTTTGATAGCGGTAACCAGGTAATTCACGATATCGCCGGTTTTGATCAGCTGCTTCTCGCCGTTGCGACGATATTTGTATTCGATATCGTCATTGTCGAGGTTGCGATCGCCGAGCACGATGGTATGCGGAATACCAATCAGCTCCATATCGGCAAACATCACGCCTGGACGCTCTTTACGGTCGTCCATCAGCACTTCGATACCCTGTGCGCGCAGCTCGCTATACAGTTTCTCGGCCAGCTCCTGCACGCGATAGGATTTGTGCATATTCATTGGCAGGATGGCGACCTGGAACGGCGCAATCGCGTCTGGCCAGATAATACCGCGATCGTCATGGTTCTGCTCAATAGCCGCAGCCACCACGCGGGTTACCCCGATACCGTAGCAGCCCATCGTCAGCACTTGGTTACGGCCGTCTTCACCCTGCACCGAGGCGTTCATTGCCTGTGAGTACTTGGTCCCCAACTGGAAGATATGACCCACTTCGATGCCACGCTTAATCAGCAGCGTACCCTGACCATCTGGACTCGGATCGCCGGCGACAACGTTACGGATATCGGCGACTTCCGGGGTCGCTACATCGCGATCCCAGTTAATACCGAAGTAGTGTTTGCCATCGATATTGGCGCCGGCAGCGAAATCGCTCATGGCCGCCACGGTACGGTCGATAACCACCGGAATCGGCATATTCACCGGACCCAGAGAACCCGGACCTGCGTTAACGATGGCGCGAATGTCTGCTTCAGTGGCGAAGGTCAGCGGGCTGGCAACCTGCGCCAGCTTTTCTGCCTTCACTTCGTTCAGTTCGTGGTCGCCGCGCACCAGCAGGGCAATCAGCGGGGAGCTGCTACCTTCCACCGCTTTTACCAGCAGCGTTTTGACGGTCTTCTCAACCGGCAGGTTGAACTGCTCAACCAGCTCGGCGATGGTTTTCGCATCCGGCGTATCGACCAGGGTCATCTCCTGAGTGGCTGCCGCACGTGGCGCTTTCGGCGCAACCGCTTCAGCAAACTCAATGTTAGCCGCGAAGTCAGAGCTGTCAGAGAAGATCACATCATCTTCACCGCTCTGCGCCAGAACCTGGAACTCATGAGACGCGCTACCGCCGATTGAGCCGGTATCCGCCTGTACCGCGCGGAAATCAAGACCCATGCGGGTGAAGATTTTGCTGTAGGCGGCATACATCGCATCGTAGGTCTCTTGTAGCGATTCCTGAGAGGTATGGAAAGAGTAGGCATCTTTCATCAGGAACTCACGAGAGCGCATCACGCCAAAGCGCGGGCGAACTTCGTCACGGAACTTGGTCTGAATCTGGAAGAAGTTCAGCGGCAGCTGCTTATAAGAGTTCAGTTCGTTACGGATCAGGTCGGTAATGACCTCTTCATGCGTCGGGCCGAGAACAAACGGACGCTCGCCACGGTCAACGAAACGCAGCAGTTCCGGACCATACTGCTCCCAGCGACCGCTCTCCTGCCACAGGTCCGCTGGCTGAACTACCGGCATGGACACCTCGATGGCACCGGCGTTGTTCATCTCTTCACGCACGATGTTTTCGACTTTTTTCAGGACGCGCAGGCCGGTCGGCAGCCAGGTATACAACCCGGAGGCCAGCTTGCGGATCATCCCGGCGCGCAGCATCAACTGATGGCTGATGACTTCGGCGTCGGCAGGTGTCTCCTTTTGAGTGGAGAGCAGGTATTGGCTAGTACGCATGTTGTTACGGTTCCATTTGGACGATCGGAACAGGCTGGGGGACCAGCCTGAAACAAAAAAGTGGTTTAGTTTACCAGTGTGGCAAAGATGCCAAAAGAGAGGAAAATAAAATTAGCGCGCTTCAAGAGAAAAGACTTCAAAACCGGACGCAATCACGCGCCAGCGTACGTTAAAATCGAGCAGCCAGACGGCATAGGTTTTTCCCGCTTCTTCCTCTTTACGATAGGCCGGTCGCGGATCCTGCGCCAGCACCTCGCAGATGAATGCTTTCAGGTGCGGATAGCGCTTTTCCAGGGCGAAGAGCTGCGCCTGCGTTTCTGGCGTGAAGCTGACCGCCATCTCCGCCTGCGGCGCCTGCTGGGCGTAGCTGGCGCTGGCATCCGGCAGCGCTTCGGCAAACGGCAGGTAGGGTTTGATATCGACGACCGGGGTACCGTCAACCAGATCCAGACTGCCAAGCTGAAGGATGACCCGATCTTTATGACAACGGATGCCTTTAAGTTCAACCAGCGACATCCCGATGGGATTCGGGCGAAACGTCGAACGGGTGGCGAAAACGCCCATGCGCGTATTGCCGCCGAGGCGGGGCGGGCGCACGGTGGGGCGCCAACCGCCTTCCATCGTCTGATGGAAAACAAACAGCACCCACAGATGACTGAATGCGTCCAGGCCGCGTACGGCATCAGCCTGGTTATAAGGGGGCAGCAGATGCAATTCGCCGCCACCATGTTTGACCAGGCCTGGCTGGCGCGGGACGGCAAATTTTTCTTTATATGGCGAGCGAATAACGCCTATCTGCGTAAACTGAAAAACACTCATTGCGCCGAGACGTTAAGCGCTGAACCCAGGCAAACGGCCTGGCGATAGCATCCTGGCGTGCCGCTGGTGACTTCACAGCGGTGCAGAAGGACCGCGTTGGCTTTCATTCTCGCTGCGTTGATTTGCAGACGCTTGCGGGCGGTTGGGATATTGGGCGGCGAGTCCTGATTGCTGGCCTGGCATGATTCGCCGGTGACTTCACCGAGATCGCGGAATGGTTTCCCGACCAGTTCAGAGGCATCGGTATAAATTCGTACCGGCGCCGGGCGTACTGCTTTCGGTTTGGCCGGTTCCGTTTTAGCCGGTGCGGTTGCGGTGCTTTGTACAGGTTCGACGGGAGATCTGCTTAGCATGGAACAGCCGCTTAACATGAGTGCTAACAAAC
Source organism: Raoultella sp. (assembly GCF_039594335.1). NCBI lineage: Bacteria > Pseudomonadati > Pseudomonadota > Gammaproteobacteria > Enterobacterales > Enterobacteriaceae > Klebsiella > Raoultella sp. The sequence continues at coordinate 1,145 of NZ_JBCNNS010000209.1, read as the reverse complement.
AGATCGGTAAAGCACGCATAGTATTTCCTCAATAAATGTTCAAACAGGGCGCTATTGAATCAGGTGCTTGCATAAATGACAAGACGGGCATAAAGCCCGTCCTGAATGATATTACGGTGAAAAGAGATTACCAGCCTTTTACTGCACCGCCGTTAAAGATTTTGTTAGCGGCTTCATAAACTTCATCGCTTTGGTAAGCCTGAACAAATTTCTTAACATTTTCTGCATCTTTGTTGTCTTCGCGAGCAACAATCAGGTTCACGTACGGGGAGTCTTTATTTTCTACGAAAATACCATCTTTGGCCGGGGTCAGGCCGATCTGGCTGGCGTAGGTGGTGTTAATGATTGCCAGCGCAATCTGTGCATCGTCCAGGGAACGCGGCAGCTGCGGTGCTTCCAGCTCAACAATTTTCAGGTTTTTCGGGTTTTCAATGATATCCAGGGCGGTTGGCAGCAGACCCACGCCTTCTTTCAGTTTGATCAGGCCCACCTGTTGCAGCAGCAGCAGGGAACGACCGAGGTTGGTCGGATCGTTCGGAATGGCAATCTGGGAACCCGGCTGCAGCTCATCCAGTGATTTGATTTTTTTGGAATAACCAGCAATCGGATAAACAAAGGTGTTGCCCACGGCAACCAGTTTGTAGCCACGGTCTTTAATTTGCTGATCGAGGTACGGCTTGTGCTGGAAGGCATTCACGTCGATATCGCCTTTGCTCAACGCTTCGTTCGGCAGAACGTAATCGTTGAAGGTCACCAGCTCAACGTCGAGACCGTATTTCTCTTTCGCCACTTTTTGTGCCACTTCAGCAACCTGCTGCTCGGCACCCACGATGACGCCGACTTTAATATGGTTCGGATCTTTTTCATCCTGACCACAACCGACCAGAGCCAGAGAACCGATTAATGCGCCGACTGCCGCAAAGGTTTTGAAATTAAAGGCCATGTTATTTCCTTTCTGTAAGAGTCTATGTGTACACGAGTCATTGGGCCGCGTGGAGACGGCCCGAATGAGGTGGTATAGATAATGTTATTTGTGAGTCACAGCCCGGACGATGCGATCGCCAGAGAATTGGATTAAATAAACCAGAATAACCAGTAATACCAGCACGGTATTCATTACCGTAGCGTTGTAGCCGATATAGCCG
>NZ_JBCNNS010000208.1:0-5086 GCF_039594335.1 Raoultella sp. | reverse complement strand
ATAGTATCGTTACCGGCATCATCGACTCGATAATGACAATCGGTTTATTGGTGATGCTGACCTTATATGGTGGTTGGTTAGTCTGGGTCGTCATCGGCTTTACCATTTGCTATGCGATTATGCGCTTTGCTACCTATAGCTTTTATCGTCGCGTAACGGAAGAACAGGTAGTTAAAGGCGCACGTGCTAACTCCCACTTTATGGAGTCACTTTATGGCATTTCTACGATCAAAGCACTGAATTTAAAAGAACGTCGCTCACAGCATTGGCTGAATCTTAACGTTGACGCCAGCAATGCAGGAATCAAGCAAACTCGATTCGATATGATGTTTGGTGGCATTAATACCTTTATCACCTCAATCGATCAGGTAGTGGTACTGTGGTTGGGTGCCATTATGGTAATTGATAATGAGATGACGCTCGGTATGTTTATGGCATTTAACGCCTATCGGGGTCAGTTTTCTCAACGTGCATCGAATCTCATTGATTTGGTGATGCAGCTTCGTATGCTCTCACTGCACAACGAACGTCTATCAGAAATAGCATTTAGTGAACCAGAAAAAGAACTTCCATCGCGGCGTGTTTTTACGGAAAACACTGGCGTAAAACTTGAAGTGAGAAATCTTAGTTATCAATACGATCCTTTTTCACAACCCATCTTTACAAATTTGAACATAACCGTTGCTCCTGGAGAATCAGTCGCGCTAATTGGCCCATCTGGCGTAGGGAAAACCACACTATTAAAAGTCATGTGCGGATTGCTCTCACCGGATTCAGGCGAAATACTGGCGGATAATCTGGAGATTAAAAAGATTGGTTTGAATAACTATCGTCTTGGTATCGCCTGCGTACTCCAGGAAGATCGCCTCTTTTCCGGCTCCCTTATTGATAATATAAGTGGCTTCGATGATAACGCCGATCTTGATTTTGTGATGGAGTGTGCCAGACGGTGCAACATTCATGATGAAATTATGAAGATGGCTATGGGATACGAAACCATTGTCGGCGAACTTGGGCTGGGTATTTCAGGTGGGCAAAAGCAGCGTATCCTGATCGCCCGCGCACTGTATCGCAAACCGAGTATTTTATTCATGGATGAGGCTACCAGCCATCTTGACCTCAGAAATGAGTCGGTTATCAATCAGTCTATTTCAGCGCTAAGTATCACCCGCATTATCGTCGCGCATCGACCATCGACCATTGCATCCGCCGATCGTGTTATCGATCTCTCACAATCAAAGTCGGTGACTACTGCTTAATAAAGGAGAAGAATATGCAAGGAACGTTTATAGGTTTTAATACCGCAGGAATTACCTTTGAAGAGCGATTTTTAGCGTTGCTGCTGAAAGTTAAGAAGGAAAATGGCTTTTGCGAGATTTACTATCTTCAGGCACCGGTGCTAGCTGATCTGCTCCTGATACTGCAGAGCAGAATGGCTGTGATTTTCCAGCGGCTTGAAAACCAGGGAGAGGCCTATAAAGATGAGCTTATCACGTATAATGAGGCACTTGTTGCCAATATTCCTCAGGTTGAGACGGCTGAAATACAGCAACCATCCCCTGAGCGGCGAATCATGTCCATTACGCTCAAACCTGGCGAAACACAGTCAACGTTAATTCTTGTATTTCAGGATGAACAAATTAGTACTTTATGTATTGACGATCTGCAAATCGAAGCATTAATTATCGGTATTCAACAAGCATTAAAAACAGTCGGCGACCAGGAACTGGTTCAGTATTTAAGTTCAAATATGGATTTTTTAATGTGCTATACCGTCGACTTAACCACTCAGCCCAATATCGATTACCAGCAGTATCCCCAGGAAGACTGGAAGCTAAACCTGTTTTCCCATTATCTGGGCGTACTGTACTGCTGCGAGACGGAGGAAGGGAAGAAAATTGTCTCCGGTGCGGTAGTCAAAACCAGCGTACCGCATCTGTCTGAACTGGAAAACAACATCGTGATGCAGCTTATCGAGAAAAGCCCCAAGCTCAAGGCGATGCACGCGGAGCTGGCGCCATGCCAGATCTTCAGTACCATTATCCCTTCCCAGCCGGGAAGAATGCTCAGTCTGGAAGAGTGCCTGCGTCCTCTGCACGCCTTCTATCTGGAGAAGAAAGCGGAGCTTAGCGCCTGATCCTCATCTAGCGACCACGCCTCTCTCCGCGCTCGCAGAGAGAGGCGTCACGCATCAGTTCGGGCACTTATAAACCTGGCCGTTCATTTCGCTGTCGGTAGGTACAAAGCTCGACAGCAGATTCTGCGTCGGGCTGCTGACGCCGTAAATCACGTTGCCGCCCATCGCTGCCGCTTGGTTACGCAGAGCGTTCGCCGCACCGCGCATAGAACCACCCTCATCGCCATTCTGGCCGGAGAGCCAGTTGCTCTGTTTACCCGTCGCGGTCCCTAACAGCTGACACTCTGCGCCCGGCTTCTCCTGCACGAAGCGCACATTCTGGCCGGCAGAGGTTAATTCATTGCTGGAACTGCAACCTGCCAACAGTAAGGCTGCGCCGACAATCCCTGCTAAATATTTTACCTGCATGTTATTCCCCATGATCGATGAGCTGGACGCACTGGCCCGGATGTAAATCTGTCATCCTTCAAACTGCGTCGGCATGAGCCGCGTTCATTTCCTCCCCGGTCGCGCTTGTCAGTTCACGCCCGAAACGGAGGTGCTTGCCGCTCTGATGCAGCTTAAATGATTTTTATGTATAAGCCTTATACTAAAAAGCGCGCCAAAAGAAAAACCCCCAGCCATTGCTGGCCAGGGGTTTCTGCTTTTTTATGCCGTAGAGCGCACGATTACATCATGCCGCCCATACCGCCCATGCCGCCCATACCGCCAGCAGCACCTAAATCAGGCGCGTCGCCTTTCGGCAGGTCGGTCACCATGCACTCGGTGGTGATCATCAGACCAGCCACGGATGCCGCGTACTGCAGAGCAGAACGGGTCACTTTGGTTGGGTCCAGGATACCGAAGTCGATCATGTTGCCGTATTCTTCAGTTGCTGCGTTGTAACCGTAGTTACCGTCGCCAGCTTTCACGTTGTTAGCAACAACAGACGGCTCTTCACCGGCGTTGGACACGATCTGACGCAGCGGTGCTTCCATTGCGCGCAGCGCAACTTTGATACCGACGTTCTGATCTTCGTTCTGACCGGTCAGGCCAGCGAGTTTCGCCGCAACGCGAACCAGCGCTACGCCGCCGCCAGCCACCACGCCTTCTTCAACCGCAGCACGGGTTGCGTGCAGGGCGTCGTCGACGCGTGCTTTTTTCTCTTTCATTTCAACTTCGGTAGCCGCACCGACTTTGATTACTGCCACGCCGCCAGCCAGTTTAGCGACACGTTCCTGCAGTTTTTCACGGTCGTAATCGGAGGTCGCTTCTTCGATCTGCTTACGGATCTGAGCTACACGGCCCTGGATTGCAGACTCTTCGCCAACGCCATCGATGATGGTGGTGGTGTCTTTGTTGATAACCACGCGTTTCGCCTGGCCCAGATCTTCCAGAGTCGCTTTTTCCAGCTCCATACCGATCTCTTCAGAGATAACGGTACCGCCAGTCAGGGTAGCGATATCCTGCAGCATGGCTTTACGACGGTCGCCGAAGCCCGGTGCTTTCACCGCAGCCACTTTAACGATGCCGCGCATGGTGTTAACCACCAGGGTCGCCAGCGCTTCGCCTTCAACGTCTTCAGCGATGATAACCAGCGGTTTGCCAGCTTTCGCTACGGCTTCCAGAACCGGCAGCATTTCGCGGATGTTGGAGATTTTTTTATCAGCCAGCAGGATGAACGGGCTTTCCAGCTCAACGGCACCGGTGTCCGGCTTGTTGATGAAGTACGGAGACAGGTAGCCGCGGTCGAACTGCATACCTTCAACTACGTCCAGTTCGTCTTCCAGACCGGTACCGTCTTCAACGGTGATCACGCCTTCTTTACCGACTTTATCCATCGCTTCCGCGATCAGTTTACCGACGGTTTCGTCGGAGTTAGCGGAGATGGTACCAACCTGAGCAATCGCTTTAGAGTCAGAGCACGGTACGGACAGCGCTTTCAGTTCTTCAACGGCGGCAATGACAGCTTTGTCGATACCACGTTTCAGATCCATCGGGTTCATGCCTGCTGCAACAGCTTTCAGGCCTTCGTTCACGATAGCCTGAGCCAGTACGGTTGCGGTGGTGGTACCGTCGCCTGCCGCGTCGTTCGCTTTAGAGGCAACTTCTTTCACCATCTGCGCACCCATGTTTTCGAACTTGTCTTCCAGTTCGATTTCACGAGCAACGGAAACGCCATCTTTAGTGATGGTCGGCGCGCCGAAGGATTTGTCCAGCACCACGTTGCGGCCTTTCGGGCCCAGGGTCACTTTAACTGCATCTGCCAGTACGTTTACGCCGCGCAGCATTTTTACACGAGCGTCGTTACCGAATTTTACGTCTTTTGCTGCCATTTCTTTTATTCCTCAAATTCGTTCAGGGTCGTGCGAATTACGCTTCAACAATTGCCAGGATGTCGCTTTCGGACATGATCAGCACTTCTTCGTTGTCGATCTTCTCAGACTTCACGCCGTAGCCATCGTTGAAAATCACGATGTCACCAACTTTAACGTCCAGCGGCTGCACAGTTCCGTTTTCCAGAATGCGGCCTTTACCGACAGCGATGATTTCGCCACGAGTTGATTTAGCTGCCGCAGAACCGGTCAGAACGATGCCGCCTGCAGATTTGGTTTCAACTTCTTTACGTTTGACGATCACACGATCATGTAACGGACGAATACTCATTGATAGCTCTCCTTCGAGAAAGTCATTATCAGTTATGGGTGACGCCGGGCCGAACGCGGTTTACCGGCTAGTGCAGAGAGAGATGGGGGTGGCCATTTCCCGCTTCAAGGGCAAAATCAAAAAAAATTTTTACCTTTGCGCTAGCGCGCAAAAAGCAGCGCTATCGGCCAATGCGTCATAAGGAAAAGCGATTGTGATACTCTCTTTTTTTTCACTGGCGCAGGATGGAATCATGAGTGGTTTAAAACAGGAGTTGGGACTGGGACAGGGAGTCGGATTACTTTCCACCTCATTGCTGGGTAC
>NZ_JBCNNS010000207.1:0-5160 GCF_039594335.1 Raoultella sp. | reverse complement strand
CACCAGCACCAGCACCAGCAGCACCGTCAGAGTGACGCCGGAAATCAGTTTCTGTTTCACGGTATTTTCCTGGAAACGAACTTATCCGGCTCTCGAGGCGCTTAGCCAGACTACAGGTTCACAGCGATCTGTAATCCGGTAGCCCAGGGTAGGCGCCAGTCTCAACCCGGAAGAAGGTCGGTTTACTGCGCGAAAAGGGTATTGAAGCGGGAAAGTACCGTACTGCGTTCGCTGCTGCCATCGCTGGTGGTCGGCAGAATTTTCAGTTCATTAAGCAGCGGACGTTTAGCCGGGATATCGCTACGTGCGGGCATCAGCCAGGCGCCGGCGACCAGCGCCTGGCCTTCCGGCGACAGGACATAGTCAACGAAGGCTTTGGCATCGTCAGCATGCGCCGTGGTTTTAAGGATCATCATCGGCCGCGGGGCAATCACCGTGCCGCTGGCGGGGAAAATCACTTTCAGGGATTCCCCCTGGTCGATATTACCGTAAGAGACATAGTCCACCGCGCCGAACACCGCCGCTTTCGCCCCCTGCATCACCGGCGTCACCGCCTGAGCGTTCGGCCCGCTGACCACCATGCCGTTCTTTTTCAGTTCGTCGAACAATGCCCAGGCCTTGTCGCCCATGCCATTCTGCAACCCGATCAGCAAATCCAGCGATGCGCCGGAGAGCGCCGGATCTGGCGTCGTGACCTTATCTTTAAACGCCGCTTCGGTCAGGTCGCGCCACTCTTTCGGCTCCGGGGTGCCGCTTTTGCTGTTCCAGACGATCCCCAGTGCCGATATCCCCTGCGCAACGTAATCCGCAGATTTCAGGTTCGCCGGGACCTTATCGGCATTGGCGCTTTGATACGGCAGCAGCCAGCCGCGTTGATGCAAATCTTCCGCGGTATCCCAGGAGGCGGAGATCAGCACATCCGCCTGCGGATTGGCCTGCTCCGCGTCGAGACGCGCCATCACCTTACCGGTCGTGGCCTGGAAAATATTGACCTTCACCCCGGTTTTCTTTTCATAGCCGCTGGCGAGACTTTTCGCCAGCGAACCCGGCCCGGCGGTATATACGGTCAGCGCGTGGGCGCTGGAGATCATGGTGACAGACAACAACATCGCGAGCACAGCTCCTTTCTTAACGGTCATAGCGGTTTTCATGCGAGTTCCCCGGAGGATGAAGTGATGGTGCGAACGGCGGCAATACTGCCGGCAGATAAATGAACAATTCGGTCGGCCAGCAGTTCGGCTTCGCGGCGGTCGTGAGTGACATATACCGCGGTGATCCCCAGTTGACGCAGCAGACGGCTCATCTCGACACACAGCGATTCGCGCAGTTCGCTATCGAGGTTGGAGAGCGGTTCGTCAAACAACAGCACGCGAGGTTCGGCAACGATGGCGCGAGCCAGCGCGACGCGCTGCTGCTGACCGCCGGAAAGACCGGAGGGTTTACGATCGGCAAAGCCGTTGAGGCCAACCATCGCCAGCACGTCATTAACCCGCTGTTGTCGGGCATCGCGCGCCACGCCGCGCATCCGCAGAGGAAAGGCGACATTCTGCGCCGCCGTCATATGCGGCCACAGGGCGTAGTCCTGAAAAACCATGCCGATGTCACGCTGCTCCGGCGGCATGCCCCAACCAGGTTTCGCCACCAGACGCTCGCCAAAGCGTATTTCGCCACCGACCGGGACGCTGAGCCCCGCCAGCAGGCGCAGCAAGGTACTTTTGCCGCAGCCAGACGGCCCCAGCAGCGCCACAATGCTGCCAGCATCGATATGCAGGTCTATTTGATTGAGTACGATATGTGTGCCGAAGGCGAACGAAACGCCGTCGAGTTTGATGCCGGTAAGCGCGCGCATTATCACCCTCCTCGCCGGGAAAGCGTTGCTCCGCCCGCCATCAACAACTGACGGACCGCACTCACCTGTAATAACAACAGGAGAGCTAACATATTGTTATCCTCTTTGGGATTTAGTGATGCCGACTATAGGGAGCCTGTATGACGTATTGATTACATTTTCATTGCGGATTAACGTGTTGTCTGGCAACAGACCCATTTACCAAGGAACGCTTATGAGCCGTTTTCGCCACGTGGAACTCCAGTACGCCAGCCGCCTGCTCAATCATGGCCCGACCATTCTGATCACCAGCTACGATGCTGCTTCACAGCGCCGTAACGTCATGGCCGCCGCGTGGTCGATGCCGGTGGAGTTTGCGCCACCCCGGCTCGCCATTGTGGTGGACAAGAGTGCCTGGACAAGGGAAATCATTGAACGCAACGGCACTTTCGGCATCGTCGTCCCCGGTGTCGAAGCTGCCAGCTGGACCTATGCGGTCGGCAGCATCAGCGGACGCGATGAGGATAAATTTAACGCTTACGGCATTCCCGTTGTGCAGGGGCCGGCGCTGGGGCTACCGCTGATTGAAGAGAAGTGCCTGGCGTGGATGGAGTGCCGACTGTTGCCGCCAACCGCAGCTCAGGAGCAGTACGATACGCTGTTTGGCGAAGTGGTTTCTGCCGCCGCCGATGAGCGCGCCTTCGTCACCGGACGCTGGCAGTTCGACGATGATAAGCTCAATACGCTGCATCATCTCGGCACCGGCAACTTTGTCGCCAGCGGCCGCCACGTGCGGGCCAATACCCTGGAAGAGTAAATCCTATTCGCCGACGCAGGCAGGGTTTACCGGCCTGTCTGGATTGCTGACTGGATAGTGCGCTTCAGGTTAATGGCCCTGCGGCGCTTCGTATTGGTCTTTTTACTCGATGGCACACCTGACGGTCTGGCCCCCAGTGTGCTGGCGGAAAAAGCCGGCGTCACCCGGACAACCGTTCTTTGGCAGTATAGCGTATAGCCGAATCATTCTCTCGGGAAGGAACACACCATGAGCGTACCGCAAACCCAGGTGCAACTCCTGGAAGCCATCAATAAAAACTACGATAAATTAGCCGGTTATCTGACGCATATTCCCCCGGAGGTCGCGGTGGAAAAGACCCTCCCCGGTCATGCTCAGGGTAGCGAAATGAGCGTTCGCGATCTGGTCTGTTACCTTCTGGGATGGCAGGAGCTGGTTCTCAAATGGCTGGCTCACGACGAAGCGCAGCGGCCCATCGACTTCCCGGAAACCGGCTTTCAATGGAACCAGCTAGGGCTGCTGGCGCAAAAGTTTTACCTCGATTACCCCTCGCAGGACTACCCCACTCTGCTCACCTCTCTGCATCAGGCTAAAAGGCAGATTATCGCCCACATCGAAGCACGGGACGACGACTCGCTTTACGGCCGGCCGTGGTATCAGAAATGGACGCTGGGGCGGATGATTTCACTCAACACCTCGTCGCCTTATGCCAACGCCAGCGCCCGCCTGCGCAAGTGGGCAAAACAACAGAATGTCGTCTTGAAATAATGGCCCCCTCAGCGCCGCCAACCACGCCGGTCTTCGCCGGGGAAAACGGGCCGGTGATTGCCCGGGAAGTGATAACCGCCATTTGAAAACCCACTCCCGTGAGCACAGACCGCCAGGGGGACGGGCTGGCGGCAGGGAGCCCGGAGCGGTGCAAGCGCACCGCCTCCGGGGTTCGCGACTACATGCTGTAACCCGGCTTCTTAATCAACTGTTCCATCTGCGGGGCGATTTCGCTGTCCCAGACTTTTTGCCAGTCGCTTCGCTCAACCAGATTGAGGGCGACGCTCACCGCCCCATCCTTACTGTCCAGATGGCGGATCAGCACCTCGGTGATGTCGGCAGCCAATGCGCTTTTTTGTTCATCCGTCAGATCGCGGGGAAAACATTTAATATCAACATGGGGCATAGCAGGCTCCTTATTGTGAGATCGATAAACTAGCATAGCGGTAGCCCGTCGGTTTGCCTTTTTTGCTTTAAATTAACTCGTTGTTACGCAGTACCTGCTGCAGCTCCGGGCGCTGACAGACCTTGTCAGCCACCGCAACAAACTTCGGCGTATGTACGGCAAACCACTCCCGCCGCGGGCCCCAACGGCACATCGTGGCGATATAACAATCCAGCAGGGTTATCTCTGCCCCCAGCGCATAAGGCGCTGCCGCCAACTGCTGCTCCAGTCACAGGTACAGAGACTGACGATAGCGGAGGCAGTTTTCCCGCAGCTGTTCCGCCGCATTGGCGGCCCAGCGCTGCGGATAATCGGCATAGGTAAAGGTGGGATAAACATTCGCCACCAGCCAGATCAACAGACGCTGAAACTGATGGCGCTGCGGTGTGCCCGGCGCCGGCGCCAGATCCGGGCGGGTATCGAGGATCATCAGCGCGATAGCGGCGGATTCGGTGATCACGCTGCCGTCCGCCAGTCGCAAAGTGGGAACCTGACACAACGGGTTTATCTGCATCAGACTGTCGCGCTGCGGGCCCGGCTGGTCGAAGCCTGCCACGTTGACGAAATGATAAGGAATGTTGGCCAGGGTCAGCATCAACTCACTAATCGCCGATCCCCAGCCGGGAACGCCATAGACCGTAATCATTATCTGCCTCCACGATAAAGCTTAAGTTTAAGCAGAAAATCGGGCGGATATGCAGGAGGTTCCGCGCGATACGTTTTTTTCCATCGGCACGCAGTCGCTACGCCGATTCGCGCACCACCAGGTGAAAGCCGATATCAATAATCATATCGCCTTCGCCATGGCCTTCTATCCGATCGGCCAGCAGCGTTGCCGCCTGTTCACCGATGGCGTGGCGATCCACGCTGACTGTCGTCAACGCCGGACGATTGCTGGCGGCGAAATCAAGATCGCCGAAACCGATCACCGCCAGATCCTCAGGCACGCGCAGACCGCGGCTTTCAGCTTCCATGATCGCGCCTTGTGCCAGCGTGTCGGAACTACAAACGATGACATCGAACTCGCCGGAAGCCAGTAACTGCGCCAGTCCGCTGCGCCCCAGCGCCAGCGACGCCGGGAGCGGTACGGCAACCTGAGGCGCCACCGGGCAACCTTTTTTGTTCAGCACAGCGCACAGCCCCTGCTTACGCAGCGCCGCGCGGGAATCTCCCGCCCACAGTAATCCCGGGCGACAGTAGCCTTTTTGCCACAGAAATTCGCCGATGGTTTCACCCACCTTCTCGTGAGAAAACCCCACCAGCATATCCAGCGGCGTCGGAGTCAGATCCCAGATTTCCACTACCGGCGTGGCGGCATTAAGA
>NZ_JBCNNS010000206.1:0-5230 GCF_039594335.1 Raoultella sp. | reverse complement strand
AATATTATTGCAGCGAAAAGTCTGACGGACGCAGCACAGCAGGTTGTTGCCGCAGTGGAGGGGAAATAATGTCCATTTTAATTGATAAAAACACCAAGGTTATCTGCCAGGGCTTCACCGGTAGCCAGGGGACTTTCCACTCTGAACAAGCGATTGCTTACGGCACGCAAATGGTCGGCGGCGTCACGCCGGGCAAAGGCGGCACCACTCACCTGGGGCTGCCGGTGTTCAACACCGTGCGTGAAGCTGTTGAAGCGACCGGCGCGACCGCGACCGTTATCTACGTTCCGGCACCGTTCTGTAAAGACTCCATTCTGGAAGCTATCGACGCTGGCATTAAGCTGATCATTACCATCACCGAAGGTATCCCGACGCTGGATATGCTGACCGTGAAAGTGAAGCTGGATGAAGCCGGTGTGCGGATGATCGGCCCGAACTGTCCGGGTGTCATTACTCCAGGCGCTTGCAAAATCGGTATCATGCCGGGCCACATTCATCAGCCGGGCAAAGTGGGTATCGTTTCCCGTTCCGGTACGCTGACTTATGAAGCGGTTAAGCAGACTACCGACTATGGCTTTGGCCAGTCTACCTGTGTCGGTATCGGCGGCGACCCGATCCCAGGCTCTAACTTTATCGACATCCTGAAGCTGTTCGAGGAAGATCCGCAGACCGAAGCGATCGTGATGATCGGTGAGATCGGTGGTAGCGCGGAAGAAGAAGCCGCTGCCTACATCAAGGATCATGTCACCAAGCCAGTTGTCGGTTACATCGCGGGCGTTACCGCGCCGAAAGGTAAGCGTATGGGCCACGCGGGCGCCATTATCGCAGGCGGTAAAGGCACGGCTGATGAGAAATTTGCTGCGCTGGAAGCCGCGGGCGTGAAAACCGTTCGTAGCCTGGCGGATATCGGCGAAGCGCTGAAATCAATCATTAAGTAAACCCTCTCTGCTCCCTGGGGCAGAACAATGTCCGATTTCGACATGGTTGGCCACCGTCAGGTGGCCTTTTTTATGCCTGTTTTTGCCAGCGTTTTAAGGTGATCGGCGGCACAGCTTTGCCACGGCAGACCTGAATCTTTCAGAAAAAACCCCTTCTATTGTATTGATTTAAAACCTTTTTTATAAATGATAATAAGATATTTTCGGTAGGGGGAGGGAATGATCCTCAGTGCTATTTCTGGCCTGAAAATGAAAAGATAAAAATGATGATTTAATTGATGCTGTCTATCAGGAAAAATACTGTGAAGCGTCTAACATTAATCAGATCGCTATTTTTTTTCACACCACGCGGCTTAAAGTTAAATCATATTACCTATACTTCTCATATCTCTCTTTTTAGTAACTATCGCCGGCATGCTTTAAACATATATTTAACATTACTTTCACCATTATTCTTTGTTGGGATACATAATTAACATGAGTGAGAAAAATTGATTTATATCAATACTTAAAGCTTGGAAAAAATCATAAAAAAAAGTTAAATTGTCGCCAATCAAATTGGCCTAAATCAGGCATTTTCGCTATATATTGATCACCGTCGTAAATGTAAAACTGATTCAACAAAATCCTGTTTATTGTAAGGTTATTGCGGCGTAATATATTGGGGAATCAATTGGGTTTTTCGTTAACGTATTTGTAACCTTTGCGAGGAGCTGTTTCATCTGGCGACGAAACGGTAACGAAGCGGGAAGCAAGTTAATTTGTATTGGGGCATGCGTATGAATTCGGTGTGCAGGGTTCATTCTCGGAGTCTTCATGCGATGAGCAAGGAGTCATGATGTTAGATATAGTCGAACTGTCGCGCTTACAGTTTGCCTTGACCGCGATGTACCACTTCCTTTTTGTGCCACTGACGCTCGGTATGGCGTTCCTGCTGGCCATCATGGAAACGGTTTACGTCCTTTCCGGCAAACAGATTTATAAAGATATGACCAAATTCTGGGGCAAGTTGTTTGGTATCAACTTTGCGCTGGGTGTGGCAACCGGGTTGACCATGGAGTTCCAGTTCGGGACAAACTGGTCTTATTACTCTCACTACGTGGGCGATATCTTCGGTGCGCCTCTGGCCATTGAAGGTCTGATGGCCTTCTTCCTCGAATCTACCTTTGTAGGTCTGTTCTTTTTCGGTTGGGATCGTCTGGGCAAAGTTCAGCACATGGCGGTGACCTGGCTGGTGGCTCTGGGTTCCAACTTGTCTGCATTGTGGATCCTCGTGGCTAACGGCTGGATGCAAAACCCGATCGCATCGGATTTCAACTTTGAAACCATGCGTATGGAGATGGTCAGTTTCTCCGAATTGGTTCTGAACCCGGTTGCTCAGGTGAAATTTGTGCATACCGTCGCTTCAGGCTACGTAACCGGTGCGATGTTCATTCTTGCCATTAGCTCCTGGTACATGCTTAAAGGCCGTGATTTTGCCTTTGCTAAGCGTTCCTTCGCTATCGCAGCCAGCTTCGGGATGGCAGCCATCCTCTCCGTTATCGTCCTCGGCGATGAATCTGGCTATGAAATGGGTGACGTACAGAAAACCAAACTGGCGGCGATTGAAGCTGAATGGGAAACTCAGCCGGCGCCAGCAGCCTTTACCCTGTTTGGTATTCCTGACCAGCAAGCGCAAACCAACCACTTTGCCATTCAGATCCCTTACGCGCTGGGCATCATCGCCACGCGCTCGGTGGATAAGCCGGTTATCGGCCTGAAAGACCTGATGGCACAACACGAAGCGCGTATCCGTAACGGGATGAAAGCGTACGCGCTGCTAGAACAGCTGCGCGCCGGTTCTACCGATCAGGCGGTGCGCGACCAGTTCAATAGCGTTAAGAAAGACCTCGGCTATGGCCTGCTGCTGAAGCGCTATACCCCGAATGTCGCTGATGCAACGGAAGAGCAGATCGCTAAGGCGACCAAAGACTCTATTCCTAGCGTTGCGCCGCTGTACTTCGCGTTCCGTATCATGGTGGCCTGCGGCATCCTGATGCTCGGTATCATCGCGGCGTCGTTCTGGACCGTTATCCGTAACCAAATTGGCGAGAGGAAATGGCTGCTGCGTGCCGCGTTCTTTGGCCTACCGCTGCCATGGATTGCTGTTGAATCGGGCTGGTTTGTGGCTGAATATGGCCGTCAGCCGTGGGCAATTGGTGAGGTGTTGCCAACAGCGGTTGCGAACTCGTCGCTGACTGCGGGCGATCTGATCTTCTCTATGGTGCTGATCTGTGGCCTGTACACGCTGTTCCTGGTGGCTGAACTGTTCCTTATGTTCAAGTTTGCCCGCAAAGGACCGAGCAGCCTGAAAACGGGTCGTTATCACTTTGAACAGTCCTCTGCGGCTATTCAGTCGGCACGCTAAGACAGGAGTCGTCAAATGATCGATTATGAAGTATTGCGTTTAATCTGGTGGCTGCTGATTGGCATCCTGCTGATTGGTTTCGCCGTCGCCGACGGTTTCGACATGGGGGTGGGCATGCTCACCCGTTTCCTCGGTCGCAACGACACCGAGCGTCGAATTATGATCAACTCCATCGCCCCGCACTGGGACGGAAACCAAGTGTGGCTGATCACCGCCGGCGGCGCGCTGTTTGCTGCCTGGCCGATGGTGTACGCCGCGGCGTTCTCCGGCTTCTATGTGGCGATGATTCTGGTGCTGGCCTCTTTGTTCTTCCGTCCGGTTGGTTTTGACTACCGCTCTAAGATTGAAGATACCCGCTGGCGCAACATGTGGGACTGGGGCATCTTTGTGGGGAGCTTTGTGCCGCCGCTGGTGATTGGCGTGGCCTTCGGCAACCTGCTGCAGGGCGTGCCGTTCCACATTGATGAATATCTGCGTCTGTACTACACCGGTAACTTCTTCCAGCTGCTGAACCCATTTGGTCTGCTGGCCGGTATCGTCAGCGTGGCGATGATCCTGACGCAGGGCGCAACCTACCTGCAGATGCGTACCGTAGGCGAACTGCACCTGCGCACTCGCACCGTTTCGACAGTGGCGGCGCTGGTGACGCTGGTCTGTTTCGTGCTGGCGGGCGTTTGGGTCTACTACGGTATCGACGGTTATGTGGTGAAATCGGTGATGGATCATACCGGCCCGTCTAACCCGCTGACAAAAGAAGTCGCGCGTGAAGCCGGCGCGTGGATGGTGAACTTTAATAACATGCCGGCGTTGTGGGCGATTCCTGTTCTGGGCGTAGTGCTGCCACTGCTGACCGTCATCTCGACCAAAGCGGACAAAGGCGCGTGGGCGTTTCTGTTCTCCTCGCTGACGCTGGCCTGCATCATTCTGACTGCCGGTATCGCCATGTTCCCGTTCATTATGCCATCAAGCACGGAGATGAACGCGAGCCTGACCATGTGGGATGCGACTTCCAGCCAGCTGACGCTGAACGTGATGACCTACGTAGCGATTGTCTTCGTACCGATTATTCTGGGCTACACCACCTGGTGTTACTGGAAAATGTTTGGTCGCATTACGCGCGAAGACATCGAAAAGAACACTCATTCGCTGTACTAAGGTAAGGAGCTATATATGTGGTATTTCGCATGGATTTTGGGAACGCTTCTTGCCTGTGCCTTTGGGGTGATTACCGCGCTGGCGCTTGAGCACGTGGAAGCGACCAAAGCAGGTAAAGAAGAACACTGATGAGTATTATCGTGATGCGATATACGAAATCATTCGGGTTGCATCGAGGCGGCAAGTCTGTGAATCCCCAGGAGCTTACACAAGTAAGTGACTGGGGTAAGCAGACGTAGCCAACAAAGAGGCGACGTGAATGATAAAGTATATGTATGCGATAATGGACAAGCGCCCGTTAAGGGCGCTTTCCTTATTGATGGCGCTGGCGTTAGCGGGCTGCATCTTCTGGGATCCGTCGCGCTTTGCGGCAAAAACCAGCGAGCTGGAAATCTGGCACGGTTTCCTGCTGATGTGGGCGGTTTGTACCGGCGTCATTCACGGCGTGGGTTTCCGTCCGCGCGCCATTCATTGGCAGGGAATTTTTTGTCCGCTTATCGCTGATCTTGTGCTCGTTTTGGGCCTGTTTTTCTTCTTCTTTTGAATAAGAACTCTCTGTTAAGCATATGGGCTTGCATAAGCCCATAAAAATTTACTCGTCGTTTACTTTCCCCCATTCCAAACCACGATTCCCGCGCGTATAGTAGCGAAGTTTGAAAGCACTAACCTTTTGTTGCATTACCGGGATGTAAAGTGAATACAACGCTGTTTCGATGGCCGGTTCGTGTCT
>NZ_JBCNNS010000205.1:0-5312 GCF_039594335.1 Raoultella sp. | reverse complement strand
TCCATTGAGGTCGATCCACGTGAGATCGAGCTGGATGTCCTCGATCATTTACGCACCGAGGGGTTCAACCGCCTGAGTATGGGCGTGCAGGACTTCAATAAAGAGGTTCAGCGCCTGGTTAACCGTGAGCAGGACGAAGCGTTCATCTTTGATTTGCTCCACCATGCGCGGGAGATTGGTTTTACCTCGACCAATATCGACCTCATCTACGGCCTGCCGAAGCAAACGCCGGAGAGCTTCGCCTTTACCCTGCAAAAGGTCGCCGAGCTCAATCCTGACCGCCTGAGCGTGTTTAACTATGCGCATCTGCCCACGCTCTTTGCCGCACAGCGCAAAATTAAAGATGCCGATCTCCCCTCCGCTGAACAGAAGCTGGAGATCCTCCAGGAGACCATCGGCTCGCTGACGGCGGCAGGCTATCAGTTTATCGGCATGGACCACTTTGCTCGCCCAGACGATGAATTAGCGGTCGCGCAACGTCATGGCATACTGCACCGCAATTTCCAGGGTTACACTACCCAGGGGGATACCGATCTGCTGGGGATGGGCGTGTCCGCGATCAGCATGATTGGTGACAGCTACGCCCAGAACCAAAAAGAGCTGAAGCTGTACTACCAGCAGGTGGCAGAGCAAGGGGACGCTCTATGGCGCGGGATCGCGTTAACCCGCGATGACTGTTTACGTCGCGACGTGATTAAGGCGTTGATCTGTAATTTCCGTCTGGATATTGAGGCTGTAGAGGCGCAGTGGGATGTGGATTTTCAGTCTTATTTTGCCGAAGACCTGAAGCTGCTGGCGCCGCTGGCGCATGACGGGCTGGTGGCTGTGGATGATAAGGCCATTCAGGTGACGGCGAAAGGCCGACTGCTGATCCGCAATATCTGCATGTGCTTTGATGCCTATCTACGGCAAAAAGCTCGGATGCAACAGTTCTCCCGGGTCATTTAATGTTTTCCCCTCTCCCGCGGCCGCAGGAGAGGGGAACCATTAGCTGAACAGCCCGACCAGCGCAGCGCACAGCACGGCAGCGACTGCCGTTTGTGGCGTGTGACTGGCTGCGGCGCCGCTCGATATCATACTCACCAGTGATTCAAACATGATGCTCTCCCCTAATGCCGGGCACGATCATACTCAACTCATCGGAACAGTAAAGTACAAAATAGCAGCACTTTGCGCTGAACGGCTAATTTTCATCATGCCGTTAATCACTACTCCATTCCCAGCTCTTTTAGCTTACGCGTCAGTGTATTACGACCCCATCCCAGCAGACGCGCAGCCTCCTGCTTGTGCCCCTGGGTATGGCGCAGGGCGGTCGTCAGCAGCGTGCGCTCCATTTCGGGTTGCGCTTCTGAGAGCAGGTTTTGATGACCGGATCGCAACGCCCGATCGGCCCACTGACCCAGCAGCGTCGCCCAGCTGTCGGGCTGCATCTGCGTCGGGCTGTCCGGAACCGTGGTCTCAAACAGTTCGCTCGGCAGATCCTGCGTCAGTACCTCCTGGCCGGCGGCCATGACGGTGAGCCAGCGACAGGTGTTTTCCAGCTGACGGACGTTGCCAGGCCACGCCAGGCGTGTCAGCGCTGTCTCCGTTTCCGGATGCAGCTGTTTGGCTTCAACACCGAGCTCGCGGGCGGCTATCTGCAGAAAATGGCGGGCCAGGCGTGGAATATCTTCCCGGCGCTCGCGCAGCGGCGGTAAATGCACCCGGATCACGTTCAGGCGGTGGAACAAATCTTCACGGAATTTCCCCTCCTGCACGCGCTGTTCCAGGTTCTGGTGGGTGGCGGCGATGATCCGCACATCGACCTTCACCGGCGCGTAACCGCCCACGCGATAAAACTGGCCATCCGCCAGCACGCGCAGCAGACGAGTCTGGACATCAAGCGGCATATCGCCAATTTCATCCAGGAATAGCGTGCCGCCGTCAGCCTGTTCGAAGCGTCCCTGGCGGACGGTATTGGCGCCGGTAAAGGCCCCTTTTTCATGCCCGAACAGCTCGGACTCAATCAGGTCTTTGGGTATTGCCGCCATATTCAGTGCGATAAACGGCGCTTTTGAACGTGGACTATGACGATGCAGGGCGTGAGCGACGAGCTCTTTACCGGTACCGGATTCGCCATTAATCAGCACGCTGATGGATGATCGCGACAAACGGCCAATAATGCGAAAGACATCCTGCATTGCCGGCGCTTCGCCGATGATGTCGGCAGTTGGGCTGCTTATTGGCGCATTTCGCGGCTGTTGCTGCTCCTGGTAGTGGCTTATCGCCCGGTCGACCAGGGCGACGGCTTCATCAATATCAAAAGGTTTGGGCAGATAATCAAACGCGCCTTGCTGATAAGCGCTGACCGCGGCGTCCAGATCGGAATGTGCGGTCATTATGATGACCGGAAGCATTGGATGACGCTGCTTAATCTGTTTGAGCAGCGCCAGACCATCCATTCCCGGCATACGGATATCTGACAGCAGTACATCCGGGGTTTTGGTGGTGAGGGCATCTAGCACCTCATTGCCGCTTTCGAACGTTGTGCAGCTCAAGCCGGCTCCGGTGAGCGCGCGTTCAAGCACCCAGCGGATGGAGCTATCGTCATCAACGATCCAGGCTATCCCTCGTTGCATAAACACCTCTACTTCCGAATAGGCAGGTATACCGAAAATTCGGTATGACCCGGCCAGCTGGTGAATTCAATTTTGCCGGAGTGCTGATCGATAAGGCTGCGGGCGATAGATAAGCCCAGGCCGGTACCGCCTTCGCGGCCGCTGACCATCGGATAAAACAGCGTATCCTGGAGATGGGGCGGAATACCCGGGCCATTATCTTCAACGTCAATACGTGCGGCGAGGCGATAACGCACCCCGTGCAGCGTCAGCTGGAAAGCGGTGCGGGTGCGGAGAACAATTTCGCCCCCTTCCGGCCCCAGCGCCTGCAGCGCATTACGGACGATGTTCAGCAACACCTGTTCAATTTGATCCGGGTCGTGGGGCAGCTCTGGTAGGCTGGGGTCGTAATCACGGATTAACTTCACGTTGTCCGGTAACTCCATGGAGACCAGTTTCACTACCCGCTCGGCGACTTTATGGATACTTTCAGTAACGTGCATGCCCGGATGCTGTGGCCCAAGCAGGCGATCGACCAGATTTCTCAGCCGGTCAGCCTGCTCGATGATCACTTTGGTATATTCCGTTAGCGCCGGGTCGGGCAGGGCTTTGCTGAGCAGCTGTGCCGCGCCGCGCAGGCCGCCTAACGGATTTTTTATCTCATGTGCCAGGCCGCGGACCAGATCGCGGGCGGCGACCTGCTGCGCGTGCTGCAGCTGCTCCTGGCTCAGGCGGCGCTGGTTATCCATCGGCGCCATTTCCAGCAGAATAAAGCCTTCCGGCAGCCGCTGGGCGGTCAGCGACAGGATGTGCGAGCGGCCATCAATAACCAGCGTCACTTCGTTATCGGTAAACCCCTGGCCCGCCTGCAGGCTCTCCTGCATCAGCCCGATATTCAACGAAAAATAGCTCAACAGCTCAGGTAACGGGGTGCCAAACAGCTTGCGTGAACTTTGCGCCAGCAGCTGCTGCGCCGCAGGATTGGCAAAGTGCACCGCCAGGTCATCATCGACCAGTAAGATACTGTTGATAAGAGAGTTGAGGATCTGCCCAGCATCGGGCAGTGTGCCTGTTGCCATTCGACAGTCTCCTGAAAAAGAGTGCACCAATTTAGTGCAGTATAGCTTTTTATCGGTAAAAAGCTCGCGAGATCAGCGTGTTGGTGGAGAAAAAAGCCCATCCTGAGATGGGCTGAAAGTTTCCACGGCAACAAAATATCCCGGGCATCCCGCGCCACAACACGACATACCCTGGATTTACAGCAAAATTAGACGCTGTAGTACAGTTCGAACTCAACCGGATGCGGAGTCATGCGTACGCGGTCGTTCTCTTCCAGACGCAGGGCGATGTAAGCATCGATAGCGTCATTGGTGAACACGCCGCCAGCCGTCAGGAACTCGCGGTCAGCATCCAGGGCCTGCAGGGCTTCTTCCAGAGAACCAGCAACCTGCGGGATCTCTTTCGCTTCTTCCGGCGGCAGGTCATACAGGTTTTTGTCCATTGCTTCGCCCGGATGGATTTTGTTCTTGATACCATCAAGGCCAGCCATCAGCAGCGCCGCAAAGCACAGGTACGGGTTGGCAGCCGGGTCCGGGAAGCGCACTTCGATACGACGCGCTTTCGGAGAGGTCACCACCGGAATACGGATGGAGGCAGAGCGGTTACGCGCAGAGTAAGCCAGCATAACCGGCGCTTCGTAACCCGGGACCAGACGCTTGTAGGAGTTGGTGGTCGGGTTCGCCAGGGCGTTGATAGCTTTAGCGTGTTTGATTACGCCGCCGATGTAGAACAGCGCCTGCTCAGACAGACCTGCGTATTTGTCGCCGGAGAACAGGTTAGTCCCGTTTTTCGCCAGAGACATATGGCAGTGCATGCCGGAGCCGTTATCGCCGAACATTGGTTTCGGCATAAAGGTCGCGGTTTTACCGAAGCGGTGAGCGACGTTGTGAACAACGTATTTGTAAATCTGAATTTCGTCCGCTTTTTTGGTCATGGTGTTGAAGCGGGTTGCCACTTCGTTCTGACCTGCGGTAGCCACTTCGTGGTGGTGAGCTTCAACAACCAGGCCCATCTCTTCCATGATCATACACATGGTGGAACGGATATCCTGAGAAGAGTCTACTGGCGGAACCGGGAAGTAACCCCCTTTCACGCCCGGACGGTGACCTTTGTTACCGCCTTCGTATTTGGTGGAGGAGTTCCACGCACCTTCGATGTCATCGATCGCGACATGGGAGCCGGAGATAGAGGCGCCAAAACGGATGTCGTCGAACAGGAAGAATTCTGGTTCTGGCCCGAACAGGACGGTGTCAGCGATGCCGGTGGCGCGCAGGTACTCTTCAGCGCGTTTCGCGATGGAGCGCGGGTCACGGTCATAGCCCTGCAGGGTGCCTGGCTCGAGGATATCGCAGCGGATGATCAGGGTCGGTTCTTCGTAGAACGGGTCAATGACCGCGGTGGAAGCGTCCGGCATCAGGACCATGTCAGATTCGTTGATACCTTTCCAGCCACCGATCGAGGAGCCATCAAACATTTTGCCTTCTTCGAAGAATTCGGCATTTACCTGATGAGACGGAATCGTGACGTGCTGTTCTTTACCTTTGGTATCGGTGAAGCGCAGATCGACAAACTTCACTTCGTGCTCGTTCAGCATCGTCAAAACGTGTTCAGCGGACATACTTAAACTCTCCCGGATTGGTCAGGTCCTCGTCCGCG
>NZ_JBCNNS010000204.1:0-5395 GCF_039594335.1 Raoultella sp. | reverse complement strand
AGGCCTGCCGCCAGCGTTCAATCTGAGCCATGATCAAACTCTTCAATTTAAGTTTGATGCTCGTGAATTAAACTTCGTAATGAATTACGCATGTTCACTCAGAGACTTGGTATTCATTTTTCGTCCGAGGACGTTAAGAATCCATGTCACTTTGAGTGCCCACACAGATTGTCTGATAAATTGTTAAAGAGCAGTGCCGCTTCGTTTTTCGCTGCGGCGCGGGGTCTGCATATTACGCTTTCCCGCTTCAGAGTCAAGCATTTATTTTTGCTTTTCTCTGCGAGGTTCTCACCGGAACCCCGCTGACCCGGCGGCTTGCTTGCCGTTGTTCCGTGTCAGTGGAGGCGCATTATAGGGAGTAATTCTGAGGTGACAAGGGGAAATTCAAAAAAACTTTTCGTTCGCTCGATTTTCCATCACAACGCGAGTTTTACGCGCTATTTGCGCGCCATTTGTGCGATTTCCCGAGCAAACCGGGATACCTGTTGCCAGTCGGTATAGACCACTTCTTTGCGGGTATCCGTTTCCCCCCCGGTCATTTTCATAATCAGGCGGATCATAAACCGATCGTACCAGCTGTAGCGCGGGTAGCGCAGCGCGCCGGCAAATACCGCGCAGCTCTGCGGCTGCCACGGCGAGTTCAGCAGAAACTTACGCGTATAGCTGTTGGTCTGCGGCGTGCGCTTCTCGGGTTTACGCGCCACCAGGTTAACAGAGAAGAATGCTCCCGGCAGCGCCTGCAATGATGCCAGATGCTTTTTCACAAAGCGGTCCACCGCCGGATGAAAGTGCCCGTAGCGAATCGACGCGCCGATGACCACCCGATCGTAGTGATGCCATTCGACGACATCGGTACGGTTCAGGTTCAAGGTGTCCGCGTCGATGCCCAGCTCTTTCAGCTCGGAGGCCAGAAACGAAGCGATTTCACGGGTCTGCCCGTCGCGGGTGGAGAAGAGTATTAAAGTTTTCACGAGCACTCCTGTTATTCGCGCCAGAAAGTGGGAGTAAAGAGCACCAGTAAGGTGAACACTTCCAGACGACCAAACAGCATATTAGCAATCAGGATCCATTTCGCGACCGGGTTCATAGTGGCAAAGTTGTCCGCGACAACGCCAAGCCCAGGCCCGAGGTTGTTCAACGTCGCCACCACGGAGGCGAAGGCAGAGAAATCATCCACCCCGGTGGCGATAATAGCCAACATACTAATGATAAAGACCAGCGCATAGGCGGAGAAGAACCCCCACACGGCTTCAAGAATACGTTCCGGCAAGGCGCGGTTACCTAACTTGATGCTATAAACCGCATTCGGGTGTACCAGACGCTTAAGCTCACGGTTGCCCTGCTTAAACAGCAACAGGATACGGATCACCTTTAAGCCACCGCCCGTGGAACCGGCACAGCCGCCGATAAATGCGGAGCAGAGCAGCAACACCGGCAGGAATAGCGGCCAGCGCGCAATGCTATCGGTAGTGAATCCCGCGGTGGTCGCCATCGACACCACCTGGAAAAATGCCTGATTCAGCGTCGTCAGCACCGACCCATACACGTTATGAAGCCATAGCACCAGCGTACAGATGATGACCAGCGTCAACTGGACGCCAATGAACATGCGAAATTCTGGGTCGCGCCAGTACACCTTCAGGCTGCGTCCGCTCAATAACGAAAAATGCAGACCGTAGTTACAGCCAGAGATCAGCAAAAAGATCGCGATGATAGAGTTAATCATCGGGCTATTGAAATAGCCGACGCTGGCATCGTGAGTCGAGAAACCGCCGATGGCGATAGTGGCAAAGCTGTGCCCAATCGCATCGAACGCCGGCATACCGGCAAACCAGAGCGCCAATGCGCAGGCTATCGTCAATAACACATAGATAAGCCACAGCGTCTTCGCCGTCTCGGCGATACGCGGGCGCATTTTGTTGTCTTTCAACGGACCGGGCATTTCCGCGCGGTAGAGCTGCATCCCCCCGACGCCGAGGATAGGCAGAATCGCCACCGCCAGCACAATGATCCCCATGCCGCCGAACCATTGCAGCATCTGCCGGTAAAAGAGGATTGCATGAGGTAATGAGTCCAAACCCACCAGGGTGGTCGCTCCGGTCGTCGTCAGGCCGGAAAATGACTCGAAGAAGGCATCGGTCACCGTCAGGTTCGGCTGCTCGGCGAAAATAAAGGGCAAGGCCCCCACGCTCCCCAGCACGGTCCAGAACAGCACCACAATCAGAAACCCTTCGCGGGATTTCAGTTCGCCTTTTTGTTTACGATGCGGCCACCACAGCATGGAGCCAATCGCCAGCGCAACAAAAAAGGTTTGCGTGAAGGCCCGCCCCGCGCCATCGCGATATATCAGGGCCACTAATCCCGGAACGATCATCGTCCCCGAAAATAAGATGACCAACAGTCCAACGATTCGGGTTATGGCGCGAAAATGCATCTCTGGCGCTTCCTTTGATAGGCAAAAAAACAGAGGGGATTATTCGTCAATCTTCAGTAATTGCAATGAACCGCGACTAAAATCAGCCAGTTTTGCTGAAAAAGCCGCCACTTCGGCCCGGGGAAGCGCCACGCGCAGCCGAACCGACGCCAGATATTCGCTTTCGACTACCTTCCCGGAGAATTGGGCGAGCAGCGCTTCGATACCGGCCAGTTGCCCATACTCACATTGCAAAGTATATGCTGTTAACGGTGTCTTGCGCTGCGTCGTCAGCTGCGCCAGCGCCTGATGAACACCGCCGCCATAGGCTTTCACCAGGCCGCCAGTGCCCAGCAGGATACCACCGTAGTAGCGCACGACGACAGCGGTTATCTCACCCACGCCGCACCCCATCAGTTGCGCCAGCATCGGTTTACCCGCCGTCCCCGCCGGTTCGCCATCGTCAGAAAACCCCAGCTGTTGCGAATCATCAGGCGGCCCGGCGACCCACGCCACGCAGTGGTGGCGGGCATCAGGGTGATCCGCTCTGACGGACTCGACAAACGCTTTTGCCGCCGCCACGCCGTCGGTATGCGCCAACAGCGTGATAAAACGGCTTTTTTTAATCTCCTCAACGACGGTAACCGGCGCCGCCGGGATTAACCAGCTTTCCATTACGCCAGCTTCAGATCGCGCGTCATATTTTCAATGCTGTTTTCGTGAACCACCACGTTATCTTCGATACGGATCCCGCCAAACGGCTTCATGGCGTCAATTTTCTGCCAGTTGAAGTGCTTGCTGAACGGGCCTTCACGCCACGGCGCCAGTAACGACTCGATGAAGTAGATGCCGGGTTCAATAGTCAGCACCATGCGCGGCTCGATAATACGGGTGCAGCGCAGATACGGGTATTTCGACGGCGCCGCCAAATGCGTACCGGTGTCATCCTGCATAAAGCCAGCGACATCATGCACCTGCAGACCCAGCGGATGGCCAATCCCGTGCGGCATAAACGGCCCGGTCAGGTCATTCTCCACCATCGCCTCTTCGCTTATGTCGGTAACCAACTGGTGTTTACGCAGTAGCTTTGCGATGCGCTGATGGAACTGGATATGGTAATCAACATAACGAGTCCCGGCCTTCATGGTGCTAATCAGCGCCAGCTGCTCGTCATTAACGTCTTTGATCAGATGGGCAAAGTCGTTGTCGCCGTGCGCCGCCCAGGTTCGCGTCAGATCCGCGGCATAGCCGTTATATTCTGCGCCAGCGTCGAGCAGGAAGCTGCGCATCTCCGCCGGGGCGCGATGATCCAGTTTGGTGTAGTGCAGGACGGAGGCATGCTCATTCAGCGCGACAATGTTGCTGTAAGGCACGTCGGTATCGCGGTGACCAGTGGCGGTGAGATAGGCCTGGTTGATATCGAATTCGCTCATCCCGGACTGGAAAGCTTCATAGGCCGCGCGATGACCATTGACCGCCGATTTCTGCGCTTCACGCATACAGGCCAGCTCGTAATCCGTTTTGTAAGCCCGATAGTAGTGCAGGTAATCGATAACCCCTTTCGGGTTGATCTTATCCGCAGCGATACCCAGCCCCAGCGCGCGCTCCGGTACCGGCCCAATATAACCGATATTACCGCGAGCGGCAGGTAGCTGGCTGCCGATGCCATCGGCCTTCGGCAGAGCAATGACGTCAACTTCTTCGGTCCAGAATGCGGTCGGTAGCGGCTCGACGTTGTGCCAGTAATCGACCGGCAGATAGAACCACAGCTTCGGTTTGTTAACGCCATCCACCAGCAGCCAGCAGTTAGGCACCTGCGTCACTGGCACCCAGGCTTTGAACTGCGGATTGACCTTGAACGGGTACGGGTGGTCGTCAAGGAAGACGTTAACCAGCTCACCGGAGTGAATCAGCAGCGCATCCATCTGAAAACGGGCCAGCACGTCGCGGGTACGTTCTTGTAGGGTAACAATATGATTTTTATAGAGCGCGGACAGGGATTCCATCTTTCATCCTTTGCTTTTATGGGATCGTGATACTCCGCATCTTAGCACATCACCCTGCGTGCGGGTGATTTCCGCCGGATGTGATCCGACCAGCAATTATTTAAAGAGTAATTTGCAATTCTTTAACATAAATTCCACACTCCGTTTCATCTGGTATGACCAGATCATATTGCTGGATTCAGGAGACTGACATGCTCTACAAAGGCGACACCCTGTACCTCGACTGGCTGGAAGATGGCATCGCCGAACTGGTGTTCGATGCCCCAGGTTCGGTCAACAAGCTTGATACCGCAACCGTAGCCAGCCTCGGTCACGCGCTGGACGTACTGGAAAAACAAAACGATCTCAAAGGTCTGCTGCTGCGCTCTGAAAAAGCGGCGTTTATCGTCGGCGCGGATATCACCGAATTCCTCTCGCTGTTCCTGGTCCCTGAGGAGCAGTTAAGCCAGTGGTTGCATTTTGCTAACAGCGTTTTCAATCGCCTGGAAGATCTTCCCGTCCCGACGATCTCTGCCGTCAATGGTTACGCGCTGGGCGGCGGTTGTGAATGCGTCCTGGCGACCGATTACCGCCTGGCGACGCCGGATCTGCGTATCGGTCTGCCGGAAACCAAGCTTGGCATTATGCCGGGCTTCGGCGGTTCTGTGCGTCTGCCACGCTTGCTCGGCGCCGATAGCGCGCTGGAAATTATTGCCGCCGGGAAAGACGTCGGCGCCGATCAGGCGCTGAAAATCGGCCTGGTGGATGGTGTGGTCGCAGCGGAAAAACTGCGTGACGGCGCGCTGGCGATCCTGCGTCAGGCGATTAATGGCGATCTGGACTGGAAAGCAAAACGTCAGCCGAAACTAGAGCCGCTGAAGCTCAGCAAAATTGAAGCTACCATGAGCTTCACGATTGCCAAAGGCATGGTCGCGCAAACGGCCGGGAAACATTACCCGGCGCCGATCACCGCGGTGAAAACCATTGAAGCCGCCGC
>NZ_JBCNNS010000203.1:0-5289 GCF_039594335.1 Raoultella sp. | reverse complement strand
ACCACCAACTTCGTCAAACGTCTGCCGCACTTTTCCGTTTCCATCGCCGTACGCATCAAAGGCCGTACTGAAGTCGCGGTGGTTTACGATCCAATGCGTAACGAACTGTTCACGGCTACCCGTGGCCAGGGTGCGCAGCTGAACGGCTATCGTCTGCGCGGCAGCAACGCCCGCGACCTGGATGGCACGATTCTGGCGACTGGCTTCCCGTTCAAAGCAAAACAGCACGCGACGGCGTACATGAATATTCTCGGTAAGCTGTTTACCGAGTGTGCTGATTTCCGCCGCACCGGTTCTGCTGCTCTGGATCTGGCTTACGTGGCCGCAGGCCGCGTTGACGGTTATTTTGAAATTGCGCTGAAACCGTGGGATTTCGCAGCAGGTGAACTGATCGCTCGTGAAGCGGGCGCGCTGGTCTGCGATTTCACCGGCGGCCATAACTACCTGATGAGCGGTAACATCGTGGCGGGTAATCCGCGCGTTGTGAAAGCCATGCTGGCGAATATGCGTGACGAACTGAGCGAAGCGCTGAAGCGTTAATCCTTCTCCCCTCACCCCGGTTCACGGGGTGAGGGTGTTAGTCAAAATGGTCGTAACCCCCCACCGACAGGCGCCGCACTGCTCCACATCACCAGCGCCGCAACCACTAAAATCACACCGCCCGCCAATGCCAGCGTCGCCCAACCAACGTGTTGCCATAGTGGTGGTGTCTTATTGCCGCTGAGCTTAACGGCCAGTTGCCGGAAACCATGAACCAGCAGCGCCAACCCGCTAATGGTCAACGACGTGCCTGCCGCCATCACCAGCGCAGCCGCCATTCCCCAGTTAAACACGCCAATCACTTTACTGAACAGCAGGACCATAATCGCCCCTGAACAAGGCCGCATCCCCATAGACAGAATAATGACCAGCCGCGCGCGCCAGTCATCGCCGCTCTGTAGCTGCTCCGGTGCGGGCATATGTTGATGGCCGCATCCGCACTGTGCATGATGAACGTGGTGCGGCGTAAATGCGGTAAACGTCGGTCGTCGCAGCACCGCGCGCAGCTTTTTCACTGCCCGCCAGCACAACAGCAGGCCCAGTCCCCCCACCAGCAGATAACTGCCTTTCTCCAGCCAGAAGCTACTGAGATGCAGTTGTCTGGCCGGCAGTTGCAGGAGGGTTAACACCACCACCACCAGCGCAATTGCCACAACGCCCTGCAGGAGTGAGGCCGCCAGGGTCAGCATGATACTGGATTTAAGCTTTGCCGGATGGGTTGCCAGCCAGGTGGTAATCACGATCTTGCCAT
This sequence comes from Raoultella sp., assembly GCF_039594335.1. Lineage (NCBI taxonomy): Bacteria > Pseudomonadati > Pseudomonadota > Gammaproteobacteria > Enterobacterales > Enterobacteriaceae > Klebsiella > Raoultella sp. The sequence goes on along the minus strand of NZ_JBCNNS010000203.1, from coordinate 3,998 downwards.
GCCCTGGCCCCAGGGCGTGCAGCACACCGTAGAGAAAACTGAACGCCAGCAGCGAGACCCCGGCCGCTGAGGGGTTTTCCGCAACGGCTTTCAGCAGGCGGCTCAGCTCAACATTCAACGCCCGCTGCCAGACGGCACTTTGCAGCAAGACCTGCGGCCAGGTCTGCCACAGCCAGATTCCCGCCGCCGTGGCCAGCAGCAAAAACAGTACCAGCGGCCACATCTGGCGCAGACGCGAAGTGCGTGCGGCGTGAGAGAAAATTACGGACATGTCAGCGTCACCTTCTGCGCAAAGTAGGTCCCCAGCGCCATATCTTCCGGTGGCGCGTCGGCTTTATCGAGAGACTGGGCAAAGGCCGCCATTTTTTCATTCGGTTCCGGCGTGACCACGTTGACCTTGCATGTTGTGCGCAACGCGGTGGGCAGCGTGACATCGCTCGCTTTGTCATAGTGCATATCAACATAATAGGTTGGATCAAATGTCGACAACGTTAACGTCTGCCCGGCCAGCGGCTGAGGTTTTGCCAACGGCAGCGTAAACGTCAGCACCGCCTGGTGTCCATCGCGTTCGAGGCCATAGCCATCGGGTCGATTATCAAACTTCACCCGCTTACCGTTATGCCAGAGCTCGCTGAAGTAATGCTGGCCGAGCACATTGGCCATCACTTCCGCCGCCAGTTTTTTCCACACCTCATCCCCTGGCTTTGCCTTCCCCGCATCGTAGAGCAGGTCTGCCGAAGTGATTTCATCCATCGTCCAGCGCATTTTAAAACCGGTGAGCAGCCCGTTGTCTGCCACGACATCCGTCTTCAGGCTAATGAAGCTATGCGGGTGCGCTAGCACACTAAATGATAAAACCATGAAAAATGCCGCACTGGTGCATTGTTTCACTCTCTTCATCCGTTCCTCACGTGAAAAATTCTGTGAACTTAGCCAGCAATCCTGACGTAAAGGCGCCGAACTGCCCTGATCTCCATTCATCGATTAGCTATTCTTAGCAAAAACCCTAACTGGAACTCTCCAGATGATGACAGTCATTGAACCACCATCTGCGCTTTCCAGTCCACAGCGCCGTAGCCAGGTACTGCTGATGTTTTATCTGCCCGGGCAGCCCGTGACGCCAGAACGGCTTAGCCGCATCAACCAGGTTGATGAGTCAACGGCCCGGCAGGATATCGCAGAGACCGCACGCGAAATTCAGCGTTACCACCGACTGACGCTTTCGTCGCAGGTGGACGGCAGCTACCGGATTGAAGGTGCCGTCATCGATCAACGTCTGTGCCTGCTGCACGGCCTGCGGCGAGCGCTACGCTTGTGTCCGCATTTTATTGCCCACCATTTTACGCCGGCATTAAAAACGCAGCTTAAACTACAGGGCATTGCGCGGACGCTGTATGACGACACCAACCTGCAAGCGCTGGTCAACCGCTGTTCCCGGATGCTCAACCGGCAGTTTGACTGTCGGGATATTCAGTTTCTGCGCCTGTATCTGCAATATTGCCTGCTGCAACACCATCTTGGGCTCACGCCAGATTTTACCCATAAACAGCAGCGCTGGACGCAGCAAGCGGCAGAGTTCGCTCTCGCCCAGGAGATCGTTCGCCACTGGCAACGCCGGGTCGCCAGCATGCCGCACGCCGGCGAGCAACTGTTCCTGACGCTGCTCTTTATGTTGTTGAAAACCCCCGATCCCATCCGCGACGGTCATCACCAGGACCGGCGGCTACACCTGGCAATCGACCACTTAATCCACCGCTTCCAGGAGCTGGCAGGACGGCCGTTCAGCGACGACCAGGGACTCAGCGATCAGCTTTATATTCATCTGTCACAGGCGCTCAACCGCAGCGTTTTTGCCATCGGGATTGATAACGCGCTGCCGGAAGAGATTAGCCGCCTGTACCCACGTCTGATGCGCACCACCCAGGCCGCACTGAGCGAGTTTGAAGCGACGTACGAGATCACCTTTAATCAGGAAGAGGTAGGATTGATTGCGGTGATTTTCGGCGCATGGCTGATGCAGAAAAGCGATCTTCATGAGAAACAGGTCGTGCTGCTCACTCACGATAATCCTGATCTAGAACAGGCGCTTGAACTCCAGTTGCGCGAACTGACTCTGCTGCCGCTCAATATCAAATACCAGAGCGTGCGGGATTTTGAGAAAGAAGGTGCGCCAAAAGGTGTGGTGCTGGTTGTCACGCCGTATGCCACCGCGCTACCACTGTTTTCGCCGCCGCTGTTTCACGCTGAAGAGATGTTCAGCGTGAAACAGCGGCAGCATATTTGTAAAATGCTGGAAGATTAGGCGACCGCTTTTGGTCGCAGCACCACTGCCGGGAGGGCCACCAGCGCCATCACCCAGAATACGCCCTGGTGCAGATGCTGATAGAGGAAGCCGGCGAAAACCGTCATTACCGCAATGCTGCCGCCCATCGCCACGGCGGAGTAGACCGCCTGCAGGCGTATGACTTCGCTGCCCTGGCGCGTAGAGATATAGCGCATCGCCGCCAGGTGGCAGACCGTAAAGGTGCCGCAGTGCAAAATCTGCGTGACGATAAGCCACGGTAACGCCGTGGTCGCCCCCATCAGCGTCCAGCGCAGCAGACCGCACACTGCCGAAAGCAGCAACAGTTCCCGGGCACTGAAGCGACTAAATACTTTTTTGCTCAGCGCAAAGATAACCACTTCCGCCACCACGCCCAGCGACCATAAATAGCCCACGGCAGAGGCAGAGTAACCGGCTTCCTGCCAGTAAATCGCGCTGAAGCCGTAGTAGGCGGCATGCGCCCCCTGAAGCAGACAGACGCAGGTGAGAAAGCGCCAGCTTTGCCGTATCAGCGACAGCCAGGCCGCCCCCCCGGCCCCTTCTTGATGACGAAGCGCCCCTTGCGGCATCACCGAGGGTTTCAGTAGCATCCCCAGCAGCATAGAAGCAACGCCGAGGCTTAGCAGCAGCAGAATCGCCCGATAGTCAAACAGGCTGACCAACTTACCAGTGAGCGCCGAACCGATAACAAACGCCACCGATCCCCACAGACGCACGCGCCCGTAGTCCATGGTTATCTGTTTTTGCCAGGTGTTGGCCAGCGAATCGGTCAATGGCACCAGCGGCGAGAAAAAGAGGTTGAACCCCACGATCACCACCGCCAGCCAGGCAACGTGATTCCCGGCCCAAAAAGCCAGGGCAAACAACAACGCCAGTAGCGCGAGGAGACGCAGGGCGGAAATCAGCCGGGAGGGATCGCTGACCCGCGGGGCGATCAGCAAACTCCCCAGGAAACGGGCCACCAGCCCGGCGCCCAACAGCATACCGATGGTTTCCGGCGTTAAACCTGTTCCTGCCAGCCAGACGCTCCAGAAAGGCAGGAAAATGCCGTAGCTGAAAAAATAGGTGAAGTAACTAAGCGCTAACCAGCGCGTGGAGTGCAAAACCATGATTCCCTCCCGAATGGAGGCGATAGTCTGGCGATAAAGCGATGGACTGGCGCGATTTCCGATTAAAAATCGTGATCACAATCACTCATTTCGTTAACTGTACTTCGGATTCCATCAGAAAATGAGAGCAATAACGGCTCACACCGCATCCCCCACATCAGATCGCCGCGACAGCCATGTTGGGGCAAGAGGTTATCGGGTCGCAACGTCGGCCTGATTCTGAACCATTCAATTCAACGATAATCTGCCGTTCATCGGCGATATGCCGGGTGGAGCAGGGTGTTATCGGGAGGACCCTGCGCAGAAAAAAGCGATTTGGTTCCAGTTACGTGGCGGCGGGTTATTCGGGACCGTTGCGCTCAATCAGGGGCGCGTACTGCGCAAACGGATTCAAACGGGCAAACAGCTTTCGATTAAAGCATTGGCCGATGAGAGTATCGCACTTAATTCTCGGTAAAGCCGGGTTAAAAGTTCGCGCCGGCGGGCTTTGCGCATTTGACAAACATAACGGTGCATAGCGTGGCAGAGTTTATCATTGTGTATTACGTTTAAATCACGCACTTTTA
>NZ_JBCNNS010000202.1:0-5484 GCF_039594335.1 Raoultella sp. | reverse complement strand
GGCGACGATGGTCACCGGTTGGCCAGCACGCATATGCGCCAACTGGTTTTCCTTGAAGTTGGCGTCAATCCACAGGCCGTGCGCGGGAACCAGGGAAAGTAGCTGCGTGCCGCCGCTGATGAATGAACCGGACCACGCGCGGCGGTTGCCAATCACCCCGTCGAACGGCGCGCGAATTTCGGTATAGCTGAGGTTTAGTGTCGCCATCTCGAGGTTGGCCTGGGCCTGCGCCAGAGCGGCCAGCGTTTGTTGCTGGCGGGCATCCAGCACTGCCAGCTGGCGTTCGGCCACGGTTTTATCCGCTTTTGCTTTGTCCTGCCCGGCGCGCGCCTGGCGGTAATCGGCTGCGGCGTTATCGCGGATTTGCGCGGAAATCGCGCTCGACGTTGCCAGAGCATTATAGCGCCGGTTATCGTTAGCCGATTTTTCGGCCGCTGCCGTGGCGGCTTGTAGCGAGGCCTCAGAGCCGGCAATTGTCGCCTGCTGTAGCTGCCGGGTGGCAATGATATCGGCCAGCGCGGCCTGCTGCGCCGCCACTTCTCCGGCGGCTTTTGCCAGGGCGGCGCGATAATCGCGGTCATCAATGCGAATCAGCAGGTCGCCTTTTTTCACCGTCATATTGTCCTGCACCGCCAACTGCTGAATATAACCGGAGATTTTGCTGGAGATGGCGCTGATGTCACCGCCAACATAGGCATCATCGGTTGTCTGGATAAAGCGCCCGGTATGCCACCAGTAAGCGCCGTAGCTCGCCGCCGCCAAAGCGGCGACGCCGAGTGCCGCCAGGACGAGGGCTCTTTTCTTACTGGCCGGATTCATTGTTGGCATCTCTGTAGGGTTCGGGTTGGAATTTTTGCCCGCTATCGCCCTCGCGCTTGCGCAGCAGATATTCATGACGGTATTTCATGATCGGTGAGGCCGCAGGGCCCGGCACCATGGCGTATTTACCCGGAAGAATCTCTTCACCGGTCGCTTTATCGACCATGATCGGCTCCACGTGCCGCTGGGTTTCACTTTCCACCAATTGCATCTGACGGCCTTCGGGTGAGAAGTGGCGGTTACCCCATTCCACCAGCGCCAGCAGTACCATGCGAAAATCGCGGCCGATTTGCGTGAGGTGGTATTCGTAGCGCGGCGGTGTACTGCTGTAGCACACCTTTTCCAGCAGGCCGTCGTCTACCAGCTCCTTCAGGCGGCGCGAAAGAATATTGGGCGCGATGTTGCTGCTTTTCTGGAACTCGTCAAAGCGGGTAAAGCCCGCGAAGGCGTCGCGCAGGATCATGATGCTCCAGCTGTCACCGATGCGGCCGAGGCTACGGGCGATGGGGCAGGGGGCGTGGCAAAGCGGTTCATTTTTCATGGGCTGGCCTGGATAGATAGGTGGCTTTCGGAAGCAAATTGACATAGTAACTATCAAAATGCAAGTTACTTGAAAAACGATCGCTCAGCAGGTTCATGGTGCAGGCGTTAAGGTAGACAGGCGATATACCCACACGGGGTGACTACGGCTTAGCGGAAAGCGGTGTGCATCGGGGGCCAGGGAGGGTTATCAGTGAGTCAGAGAGTGACGGAACAGAGTTGACTTGCTATAAGGGTATTGGTTGCCGGAGCGCCTGCGCCGATAGTCAGCTCAGATCGTGCAGCGGCTTATCCAGTGGTGGAGAGAGCGTCATATCCAGAAACTCCACCGCCAGGCCGCGACGTTCGGGCGTGCAGCACATCACGCCCACTTTCGCCGCACCGCGCGGGAAATGGCATAACCGCAGCAGAGGCCAGTGCTGGCCTTCTGCCGAATACTGTAATCTCAGCGCGTCGTCTTTTCGGGTCAGTCGCAGCCAGAACTCTTGTGCGTTACCGGAGAACAGACCGGTAGCCCAGTCCGAATACTCCAGCGTCAGCACGCTACCGATGGCCGGCGCTCCGTCATTGTATTCAATCCCCGCCTTCAGCCAGTGACGCTCATCGGACATCAGCATGATGCCGGCCAGGTCATACAGCGTACTGAAATTCGCGAGTACCCTCACCTGGAACGTAAAATCCCCGGCGACGTCAGTGGCGAAGATATGGCCGGAAAAACGCTCAAACCCGTACCAGGTTGTTCGCCAGAAATCGGTTTGTCCATCGGTGATAACGCTGAGTTTATCGTTATCGCGTTGCCATTGAGAGGGGGGATTAATCCAGGAAAAAGAGCTGAGCATCGGGCCTCCGGGTCGGGTTCGTCAAAGCTCAGTGTATGACTTCGCTGCGCGAATGTCGTGCCGTATGCACTCATTTTATGTGCACTTCTCCCGGTATGGTGTTGGGTCAGTCACACAACGTTCAGATGCTATCGTCAGTTCCACCGCCCGATTGCTGCCCGGAGAACAAGGGCTCTTCTCGACAAATGCGCAGCTGAAACATGGATACAGTAAGGGCGATATTCTCCAGAGCGGAGAGCACATCAGATCCACAGGAGCCAGTTGTCATGTTTAGTCATATGCGTATTGCCCGACCCGTCACCGACCTGGCGCGTGCTTGCACCATGTACAGCCAGGGGTTAGAACTCCAACGGATTGCTGATTTTACCGATCATGCCGGTTTTAGCGGGATCATGGTGGGTCATCCGAAGCTGGCGTGGCACATCGAGTTCACCCACTGTCACGATCATCCGCGACAGCCTGCGCCGACCGATGAAGATCTGCTCGTGCTGTATTACCCCGATAAAGCAGACTGGCAGCAGGCGTGCGCCAGAATGACGGCGGCAGGTTTTCGTACGATGAGGTCGTTTAATCCCTACTGGGATACCAACGGCAACACCTTTGTCGATGATGACGGTTATCGGGTGGTGCTTCAGAACCGCGACTGGTCATAGATTGAGGGCTCTCGTGGAACAGAGCGGCGGTTCAGGTGGCCCTGTCGGCGGCAGAACTCCAGGCGTTGAGTGCGGATATTTGCTATTCTGCATCACGTCAGGTTATTGAAGAGATTGAGAAATGGGGTCGTTTATCGTCGTCGTCTGTGTCATATGGCTTTTGTATCAAGGCGTGAAAATGCTGGCCAGGACTCTGTATAAAACGGAACCCATAAACGCCAAACCAGAGCGGGATGTCTGGGGGCGCAGGGAAGGTGAAGGTCCGCTGTACCGTCGCGTCAATCGCGCAACGAAAGATGAAGATGACGAGGGATTGTTTCAGTCGGTCAACCGGCGGCAACAGGCCAGGACAGAGGAAAAAGACGTGAACGCCTCTGCTGCGTTCTACCAGTCCAGAGAGTGGCGCGCGCTTCGCTATCAGGCGCTCAAAAAATATGGCGGTGCCTGTAGTGCCTGCGGGCGTTCGGCAGCAAAACATGGGGTGATCATCCATGTCGATCATATTCGGCCCCGCAGTAAATACCCGCATCTGGCGCTGCGCCTGGATAACCTCCAGCTGTTATGCCACGAATGTAATCTTGCAAAAGGCAACCGCGACGAAATTAAATGGCGTTAGCAGCCGGCCTGGGTGTGCTTTTTTATCCCCTGGTTCGGAGTCATGGCTCTGCGAATCGCAGGAAAAACACCCTCAAAATGCGCGCAAAGCGTCGTGTTTGATGCAGTCGTTGCGTCATACCGGCTTCTGTCCGGCCCAGCGTCGGTTGCATATGTGAACGTCACCCTGTGACTAAATAATCAAGAGCGTGACTTATCGATACTTTCCCCTGTCGTGAAGACCAACCGCGTATTTACCCTACTTTTTATCGTGTTTTATCCGCAGCGCATGCCAACCTTGAGTATAAATGCATTTTTAATTAACTTATTGTTTATAAACATATAATTTAATTAAATTTTATCATTTGAGATGTCAATAACATTTTGTTTTTATCCAACTTTAAATCTATAAAAGTAGACGTTTGTCGAGTTTTCATCTAAAAGATGGGGTTAAGTGGCTAGACAAAACCGAAAACTGGTTATCAAATAGTTAAAAAACATCACGCCTCATGTCAATGATTGGCCAGTGTAAAAATGGCTAACACGCTTTCCGCGGTCTCTTTGCGCTGCGGTGCACCTTATCTGGAGAAGTTATGCATTCCTCTGTAAATAAAAATGAAAGCCGGACCTTTTTTGGTCATCCTTATCCGCTGGGGTCGTTGTTCTTTACCGAAATGTGGGAGCGATTTTCGTTTTACGGTATTCGCCCTTTATTGATTCTGTTTATGGCCGCCACCGTTTACGACGGCGGAATGGGGCTGGCGCGTGAAAATGCCTCGGCGATCGTCGGTATCTTCGCCGGCAGTATGTACCTCGCGGCGTTGCCGGGCGGCTGGCTGGCGGATAACTGGCTGGGCCAGCAAAAAGCGGTCTGGTACGGATCGATTCTCATCGCATTGGGCCATCTGTCGATCGCTTTGTCTGCGGTGTTGGGTGACAACCTGTTCTTTATCGGGCTGATGTTTATCGTCCTGGGATCGGGTTTGTTCAAGACCTGCATCTCGGTCATGGTCGGCACGTTGTACAAGAAAGGAGATGCGCGTCGTGACGGTGGATTCTCACTGTTCTACATGGGCATCAATATAGGGTCGTTCATCGCACCGCTGATTTCCGGCTGGTTGATCAAATCGCACGGCTGGCACTGGGGCTTTGGCATTGGCGGCATCGGGATGCTGGTGGCGCTGGTGATCTTCCGGGTCTTCGCGGTACCGGCGATGAAGCGTTACGACAGCGAAGTGGGCCTCGATTCAACCTGGAACAGCCCGGTGGCGAAGAAGAACGGCGTGGGCGCCTGGCTGGTGGCGCTGGCGCTGGGTGCCGCGGTGCTGATCACGCTGATTGCGCAGGGTGTGATTGTGGTTAACCCTGTTGCCGTGGCCAGCATGCTGGTATACGTAATTGCCGCTGCGGTCGTTGTCTATTTTATCTATCTGTTTGCTTTTGCCGGACTGAGCCGCAAAGAGCGCGCCCGTCTGCTGGTGTGCTTTATTCTGCTGGTTTCCGCCGCCTTCTTCTGGTCGGCATTTGAGCAGAAGCCGACCTCTTTCAACCTGTTCGCCAATGATTATACCAACCGTATGATCGGCAGCTTTGAGATCCCGGCGGTCTGGTTCCAGTCAATCAACGCGCTGTTTATTATTCTGCTGGCGCCGGTATTTAGCTGGGCATGGCCAGCGATGGCGCGTAAGGGTCTACGTCCGAGCAGCATCACCAAATTCGTCATCGGCATTCTCTGCGCCGCAGCGGGCTTTGGTCTGATGATGCTGGCGGCACAGAATGTGCTGAACAACGGTGGGACCGGCGTATCACCGTTCTGGCTGGTAGGCAGTATTCTGATGCTGACCCTGGGCGAGCTGTGCCTGAGCCCGATTGGCCTGGCAACCATGACGCTGCTGGCGCCGGAAAGAATGCGCGGCCAGATGATGGGGCTGTGGTTCTGCGCCAGTGCGCTGGGTAACCTGGCGGCAGGCCTGATCGGTGGCCATGTGAAAGCTGACCAGCTGGATATGCTGCCGGATCTCTTCGCGCGTTGTTCGATT
>NZ_JBCNNS010000201.1:0-5587 GCF_039594335.1 Raoultella sp. | reverse complement strand
CCCGCCTGCGTTTCGGCGAAGGGAACGCCATAACGTTCAGCGAAGCGGGACAGCGCCTCGCCGGCACCGGCATATTTCACGCCGCCGCCGCAGATAATCAGCGGCTTACGGCTGGCTTTGATGGCGGCGACAGCATTCGCCAGCTGAGCCGTGCTGACCGGGCGGCGATCGAGTCGATGCACGCGTCGCGCAAAGAAGGAAGCGGGATAATCCCAGGCTTCGCCCTGCACATCCTGCGGCAGACAGAGGGTCACAGCGCCGGTTTCCGCCGGATCGGTCAGGACGCGCATCGCGTTGATGCAGGCGCTCATCAGCTGTTCCGGGCGCGTAATGCGGTCCCAGTATTTGCTGACGGCCCGGAAGGCGTCGTTAGTGCTGATGCTCAGGTCGTAACTCTGCTCAACCTGCTGCAGCACCGGATCCGGCTGACGGGTAGCAAACACGTCGCCGGGCAACAGCAGCAGAGGTATGCGGTTGGCGGTGGCCGTCGCGGCGGCGGTAATCATATTGGCCGCGCCCGGCCCGACGGAAGAGGTGCAGGCGATGATCTGGCGGCGCAGAGACTGGCGGGCAAAACCAGTAGCGACATGCGCCATGCCTTGTTCGTTACGCCCCTGGAAGACCCGCATTTCGCCGCTGTCTTGTTCCAGCGCCTGTCCCAGCCCCAGCACGTTGCCGTGGCCAAAGATGGCGAAAATGCCTTTTACGAATTTATGCTCTTCGCCATCCACGTCGAGAAACTGGTTATCCAGGAACTTCACCAGCGCCTGTGCCATTGTCAGTCTCAGTTTGCCCATTTTGCACAATCCTTATTTTCAGTATTTGTGTGTGGGTTAGCGCGTTTTCCCTGTGCTACGCGCTTGTCACCGCTGCGGGAAATCGTTAACGTCCACTGGAATACTTTGGGATTATAGGCAAACATTTTTTTCATTAAATGTAAATACAGAAAAAATATTTCATTTTGCGAGAAGGATCAAACTCTCCCCCTGTTTCACCCGTTTCACGCAGACCAACCGCCCCGCCATTGGCCGCTCAAGGCGCGCCGCCGCTTAAACATCCCTTTAAAAATCATGCATAAAGCACTCTCTTACAGGGTCATGCCGCACCAGGCGTCACCGTGCCTTCGATCCTTTTCCTGACGGGGCCTGGCGGGGCAGAGTGGTAGATCCCTCACACTTTTGGTTTTTTAATTTCGATCTTATTTGCAAATGAAATATTTATTTCTCAAACTAAGAATAACCGTTCACCCTCAGGCTGTGTGGAGATCTTGTCGGCATTCCGACCCTTCCGTACAGCAGATATGCAAAAGGAAACCCTAGCTATGAATGCAGCAGTAAAGCGGCTCGACGTCATCTGTATTGGCCGGGTGGCTGTCGACCTCTATGCCCAGCAGATTGGCGCAAGGCTAGAAGATGTTGCCAGTTTCGCTAAATATCTGGGCGGATCTTCCGGCAACGTCGCCTTTGGCACCGCCATTCAGGGATTAAAATCTGCCATGCTGGCGCGCGTCGGCGATGAGCATAATGGCCGTTTTTTACGCGAAACGCTCCGTCGGGTCGGGGTCGATACCGCATACCTGATTACGGATAAACAGCGTCTTACTGCGCTGGTGATGCTGGGAATTAAAGATCAGGAGACTTTCCCGCTCATTTTTTACCGTGATAATTGTGCCGATATGGCGCTGGTACCTGAGGATATTAATGAGGAGTACATCGCCTCTTCCCGTGCGCTGGCGGTAACGGGCACGCACCTTTCGCATGCCAGCACCCGTGCGGCCGTATTGAAGGCGCTGGAGTACGCTCGCCGTCACGGCCTGCGTACCGCGCTGGATATCGATTACCGTCCAGTGTTGTGGGGATTGACCTCGTTGGGAGACGGTGAAACACGTTTCATCGAATCCGGTCCGGTTACCAGCCAGCTTCAGGAAGTGCTCCATCTGTTCGATTTAGTGGTCGGTACAGAAGAGGAGTTCCATATTGCCGGCGGCAGCACCGATACGCTGACCGCGCTGAAAAATGTCCGCCACGCGACAAAAGCGACGCTGGTCTGCAAACGGGGTCCAATGGGCTGCGTGGTGCTGGAAGGCGACATCCCCGATAGCTGGGACAACATTCCGCTTCAGCAAGGGGTGCGGGTTGATGTGCTCAACGTGCTGGGCGCGGGTGATGCCTTTATGTCCGGTCTGCTGCGCGGCTGGTTGAATGATGAAGGCTGGGAGCAGGCGTGTCGCTACGCCAATGCCTGCGGCGCGCTGGTGGTCTCGCGTCACGGCTGCGCACCGGCGATGCCGACCAAAGTCGAACTGGATGATTATCTGCTGCGAGCGGAATCTGTCCCGCGTCCGGATATTGATGCGCGCTTAAACCATTTACATCGCGTCACCAGTCGCCGCCAGCCGTGGCCAGAGCTGTGCATTTTCGCTTTTGATCATCGTAAACAGCTGGCGGATCTGGCCCATGAAACCGGATGCGATCCAGCCTGTATTCCCCGTCTCAAGCGACTGCTGCTGGCCGCCGCCGAAGCTGCCGCCAAAGAGGCGGGGCTGGAACAGCGTAGCGGTATTCTCGCCGACGGCACCTACGGTCAGAGCTCACTGAACGCCATTACCGGTAAAGGCTGGTGGATTGGTCGTCCTGTCGAGCTGCCGGGTTCGCGCCCGCTGCGTCTGGAACACGGCAACATTGGTTCCCAGCTGATCAACTGGCCGCTGGAGCAGGTGGTGAAATGTCTGGTCTTCTATCATCCGGCAGATCCGGCACCGTTGCGCGCGGAACAGGATGCGCTGCTGCAGGAAGTCTGGCAGGCCTGCAACAAGTCAGGACATGAGCTGCTGCTGGAGGTGATCCTGCCGGAAAACGGCCCGGATAAAGACGAGCGTCACTATCACACGATGCTGGAACATTTTTACCAGCTCGGCATTCAGCCAGACTGGTGGAAACTGCCGCCGCTGTCCGGCGTCAGCTGGGAAAAGATCGCAGCCCTTATCGAGCGTGAAGATCCCTGGTGTCGCGGGATCCTGCTCCTCGGCCTCGATGCACCGTCAGATCGGCTGCGCGCCGGGTTTGCCGAGGCCGCCGGCCACCCGATTATCAAAGGCTTCGCCGTCGGGCGTACCATCTTTGGCCAGCCTTCACGACGCTGGATGGCGGGCGAACTGAGCGATGAGGCGCTGATTGGCGAGGTGAAACGCAACTATCTGACGCTCATCGACTACTGGCGCGAAGTCCGCGGTTAACCCCACTAAAACCCGCTCGCCTCTCCCGGTGCGGGTTTTTTTCTGTTTCTTCGTGAAATGAATCGCGTATTTTACCGCAAAAAATGAAAAATTCGCTTCATTTGATACACTGGAAGTTATATTCCTTTCATTTTCTCAGAGCGCAATCTATGGCCAATAATCCGACCCAACTGACCATCCTGCAGGATGAAATCCGGCGTCGCTACGATACATTAAGCAAACGCTTAAAACAGGTGGCACGCTATATTCTGGATAACAGTAATAGCGTCGCTTTCGATACCGTCGCCTCCATCGCCCAGCAGGCGGATGTCCCGCCATCGACGCTGATCCGTTTCGCCAATGCGTTCGGCTTTAGCGGCTTTAACGAAATGAAGCAAATGTTCAGACAGCATCTGATGGAAGAGACCGCCAACTATACCGAACGCGCGCGCCTGTTCCGCCAGACCACCAATGATGAAACCTCGCCGCCGGAAACGCCGACGGAAATTCTCAATATGTTCACCATGGTGAATACCCAGGCGCTACAGCAACTCGCGATGCAGACCTCTGGTGATGATCTCGAGCGCGCGGTCGCCCTGCTGGCGGAGGCGGAGAATATCTATGTGATTGGCCTGCGCCGCTCGTTTAGCGTCGCCTCCTATTTGACCTATGCGCTGCGTCATCTTGACCGAAAAGCGTTTCTGATCGATGGCCTCGGCGGCATGTTCACCGAACAGCTGAGCCTGGTGGGACCGAAAGATGTGGTAGTCGCCGTGAGCTTCTCGCCCTACGCGCGTGAAGTTGTCGAACTGGTTGAACTTGGCGCCCAGCGCAAGGCGCGACAGATTGCGATTACCGACAGCCAGGTCAGTCCGCTTGCGGCCTTCAGCGATGTCTGCTTTGTGGTACGTGAAGCGCAGGTTGACGGTTTCCGCTCCCAGGTGGCTTCTCTGTGCCTGGCCCAGACGCTGGCCGTTTCACTGGCGTTGAACAGCAGCAAAGAGCCGCCGCTCCTGCAAAACCACGCCTGACCCTGCCCCCTCTCCCGGATAGCAGCGCTTGCGCCTTATCCGGACGACCATCCCCCCATGTAGCCCCGGTAAGCGCAGCGCCACCGGGGAATACTTCCGGACGGACGCCAGGGAACAGGAACAGACAAAAAGGGCCGCTATGCACAAACTTAGCGGCCCTTTTCACTCTTGCGATACGTCAGTCGTGACGAGGATAGTCAGGGCTGTTGATCCATGTGTGATCCTCTTCCCAGGTAAACAACCACTTGCGCTCCGGCCCGGCCATCACGTTCAGATAATAGCTGTCATACCCGGCAATCGCCGCCACCGGATGATAACCGCGCGGCACCATCACCACATCGTGGTTATAAGGCGCCATGCAGGCATCCAGGCTACGGTCATCGGTATACACCCGCTGGAGAGCGAAGCCCTGAGGCGGATCGAAACGATGGTAGTAAGTCTCTTCCAACTGGGTTTCTTGCCCCGGTTGCGCGGTATCGTGCTTGTGCGACGGCCAGGAGCTGGTGGCGCCTTCGTCGGTATACACCTCCACCACCAGCAGACAGTCGGCCTGCGCGTTATCCGGCAGAATATTATGCACAAGACGCTGATTGCGCCCTTTGCCACGATGCTCAACCCCCACATCCTGCGGACCAATCACCCGCGCCGGTAGCCTACCTTTACCCGGCGCGCTGCACACCGCCAGTTCAAGGTCAGAATCCGCCGTCACCTCAACTTTGTCCCGCGTCGGGATGTACACCGCCCACGGAGGCGTACGTTCAAACGGCGACATTCGCTGTCCCAGACCAGGAAAATCAGCCTGCGTCGTTTTGACCGACGCCAGCCCGGCAACCAGCACCAGACACAGCTCGCGCTCGCCGCTTTCCAGCGTAATGCGCTGCCCTTTTTTCAGCATCCATACATCAAAACCGATATAGCGCCAGCCAGCACTTTGCGGCGTAATATGTTGGATCTGCCCCTCTTTTCGTGATTTAGACAGTAACGACATGGCGCTCTCCTTCGCCGATTAACCTAATGTCGGCATGCTGAATTCAGATACGGTTTGCTGCCCTTCCGGCCAACGCACTGTGGCGGTTTTCATGCGGGTGTAGAAGCGCACGCCGTCAGGACCATGGACGTTGAGGGCACCAAATACCGAGCGTTTCCAGCCGCCGAAGCTGTGGAAGGCCATCGGTACAGGAACCGGCACATTCACCCCGACCATCCCGGCCTGGACATCATGCACGAACTCACGAGCGGTGTGTCCATTGCTGGTGAAAACGGCGCTGCCGTTGCCAAATTCGTGGCTGTTCACCAGTGCCAGCGCACTGCGATAGTCCTTCACGCGGACAATGCCCAGCAC
>NZ_JBCNNS010000200.1:0-5600 GCF_039594335.1 Raoultella sp. | reverse complement strand
GATGATGAGATTGTGCTCGATCACCGCGCCGCGCCGCTCGATGAGCGCCATAAGATGGGGACCGTTGGCGCGGTAGCGTTGGATTTGGCCGGTAATCTGGCGGCGGCGACTTCGACCGGCGGCATGACCAATAAGCTCCCTGGCCGCGTCGGCGACAGCCCGTTACCGGGAGCCGGTTGCTATGCTAATAATGCCAGCGTCGCGGTCTCCTGTACCGGAACCGGCGAAGTGTTTATGCGTACGCTGGCGGCTTACGATATTGCGGCGCTGATGGAGTATGGCAATCTCAGCCTGTATGAAGCCTGTGAGCGGGTGGTAATGGAAAAGCTGCCAGCGCTTGGCGGCAGCGGTGGCCTGATAGCCATCGACAGAGAAGGCAACGTGGTTCTGCCGTTTAACAGCGAAGGCATGTACCGGGCCTGGTGCTATGCCGGGGATACGCCCACGATTGGTATTTATCGGGAATAAGGGGGAATACGTTGCCGCATAGTCAAGAAATCGATGCCGATGATGTTCTGGTGGTACGCGATCTGAACGTGGCGTTTCGCCAGGAGCAGGAGACGTTTTCTGCGGTGCGTCAACTGTCGTTTACCCTGCGGCGGGGCGAAACCTTAGCCATCGTCGGCGAATCGGGGTCGGGAAAATCCGTGACCGCGCTGGCGCTGATGCGCCTGCTCGATCGGGCGGTAAGCGAGGTCAGCAGCGAGGCGCTGTGGCTGCGCCGTCGCAACGGCCAGGTCGTCTCCCTGAGCGAGCAGTCAGCTGCCGGGATGCGCAGCGTGCGCGGGGCGGACATGGCGATGATTTTCCAGGAGCCGATGACCTCGCTAAACCCGGTGTTTACTATCGGAGAACAGATTGCCGAATCTATTCGTTTACACCAGGGGCTGGGGCATGATGCGGCACTGCGTGAAGCGAAAAAAATGCTCGATCAGGTCAGGATCCCCGAGGCGGAAACGGTGCTCTCGCGCTATCCCCATCAGCTTTCCGGCGGGATGCGCCAGCGGGTAATGATCGCGATGGCGCTGTCGTGCCGTCCTGCGGTTCTGATTGCCGATGAGCCAACTACGGCGCTGGATGTGACGATCCAGGCACAGATTCTCCAACTCATTGCCGTGCTGCAAAAAGAGATGGCGATGGGGGTGATTTTTATTACTCACGATATGGGGGTGGTCGCCGATATCGCCGATCGGGTACTGGTGATGTACCGCGGAGAAGCGGTGGAGAGCGGCACGGTGGAGGAGATCTTCCACGCGCCGCAGCATCCTTACACCCAGGCGTTGCTGGCCGCGGTCCCGCGGCTCGGGTCGATGCGCGGCAGCGATCTGCCGCGCCATTTTGCATTATTACAGCAACCCGCCTCCGATGAGGGGGAACAGAATACCGTCGTCGCCGGCGAGCCGGTGCTTAAAGTGCGCGATCTGGTGGTACGCTTCCCGCTGCGTAGCGGCATTCTGAACCGCGTCACCCGCGAAGTCCATGCGGTGGAGAAGGTCAGCTTCGATCTGTGGCGAGGCGAAACCCTCTCTTTGGTTGGCGAGTCCGGCTGCGGGAAGTCAACAACCGGCCGGGCCCTGCTCCGGCTGGTGGAGACACAGGGGGGGACCATCGTCTTTAACGGTGAGCGGATTGATACGCTGGCAAACAGTAAACTTCAGGTGCTGCGCCGCGATATCCAGTTTATTTTTCAGGATCCGTTTGCGTCGCTCGACCCGCGACAAACCGTAGGCTATTCGATTATGGAACCGCTGCGCGTACACGGCATGGCCGAGGGGGATGCGGCGCGAGCGCGCGTCGCCTGGTTGCTGGAACGGGTCGGTTTGCAACCGGAACATGCCTGGCGCTATCCACATGAGTTTTCCGGTGGCCAGCGCCAGCGTATTTGCATCGCCCGCGCGCTGGCGCTCAATCCGAAGGTGGTGATTGCCGACGAGGCCGTGTCCGCGCTGGATGTTTCAATCCGGGCACAGATTATTAATCTGATGCTCGATTTACAGCGCGAAATGGGCATCGCATTCCTGTTTATTTCACATGATATGGCGGTGGTTGAACGCATTAGCCATCGTGTGGCGGTGATGTATCGTGGACGCATTGTCGAGACAGGCCCGCGTCGCGCCGTGTTTGAAAACCCGCAGCACCCTTATACCCGCAAATTGATGGCCTCCGTACCGGTCGCCGACCCGACGCATCGTCATCCGCAGCGCGTACTGCTCTCTGATGAACTGCCGGGTAATATCTACAGGCGGGGGGCCGAGGTTAGCAGCATGCCGTTACAACAGGTGGGGCCAGGCCATTTTGTCGCCACGGAACCCGTCGCCGACGTGCTGGGAAGATAACAACGACACCAACAGTACAGCCTTTCAGGAGAACAACATGACACAACGTGTATTACGCAAAGGGTTGCTGGCGCTGGTCGTCGCGTCAGCGCTGGCGGCAAGCCCGGCTTTTGCCGCGAAAGATGTGGTCGTGGCGGTCGGCTCTAACTTTACGACCCTCGACCCGTATGATGCCAATGACACCCTGTCTCAGGCCGTTGCCAAATCATTCTATCAAGGGCTGTTTGGCCTGGATAAAGAGATGAAGCTGCAAAACGTGCTGGCGGAGAGCTACACCATCTCGCCGGACGGGCTGGTTTACACCATCAAACTCCATTCCGGGGTCAAGTTCCAGGATGGCACCGATTTTAATGCCGAGGCGGTGAAGGCCAACCTCGACCGCGCCAGCAATCCTGATAACCACCTCAAGCGCTACAACCTGTATAAAAATATCGCCAGTACCGAAGCGATCGATCCGACGACGGTCAAAATCACCCTGAAGCAGCCGTTCTCCGCGTTCATCAATATCCTGGCCCACCCGGCTACGGCGATGATCTCTCCGGCAGCGCTAAAAAAGTACGGCAAAGAGATAGGCTTCCATCCGGTGGGAACCGGGCCGTATCAGCTGGATACCTGGAATCAGACCGATTTCGTGAAAGTGAAGAAGTTTGCCGGTTACTGGCAGCCGGGTCTGCCGAAGCTGGATTCGATCACCTGGCGTCCGGTGGTGGATAACAACACTCGTGCGGCGATGCTGCAAACCGGAGAAGCGCAGTTCGCTTTCCCGATCCCTTATGAGCAGGCGCCACTGTTGGAGAAAAACAGCAAGCTGGAGCTGGTGACCAGTCCGTCGATCATGCAGCGTTACATCAGTATGAACGTGACGCAAAAGCCGTTCGATAACCCGAAAGTACGTGAAGCGATCAACTACGCCATCAACCGCCAGGCGCTGGTTAAAGTTGCGTTTGCCGGCTATGCGACACCGGCCACCGGTGTCGTACCACCATCTATCGCCTATGCCGAAAGATTCAAACCGTGGCCGTATGACCCGGCGAAAGCCCGCGAGCTGCTGAAAGAGGCCGGTTTCCCTAACGGGTTCAGCACCACGCTATGGTCGTCGCATAACCACAGTACCGCGCAGAAAGTGCTGCAGTTCACCCAGCAACAGCTGGCGCAGGTAGGGATTAAGGCCCAACTGACGGCTATGGATGCCGGGCAGCGTGCGGCGGAAGTTGAGGGTAAAGGGCAGAAAGAGAGCGGGGTGCGGATGTTCTACACCGGCTGGTCGGCTTCAACCGGCGAAGCTGACTGGGCGCTGTCACCGCTGTTTGCTTCGCAAAACTGGCCGCCGACCCTGTTTAACACCGCGTTTTATGCCAATCCACAGGTGGATAAAGATCTGACGGATGCGTTGAAAACCACCGATGTGAAGGAAAAAACGCGGCTCTATAAAGAGGCGCAGGAGACTATCTGGAAAGAGTCTCCGTGGGTGCCGCTGGTGGTGGAAAAACTGGTTTCGGCGCACAGTAAAAATCTGAGCGGTTTCTATATCCAGCCGGATACCGGGTTCAGCTTTGAGCAGGCGGATTTAACCCAGTGATGGATGGTACTCTGACCCTCTCCCGCTGCGGGAGAGGAAGATGGCGCGAGCGGCTCCACTTTCCATTCGCGCCGCCGGGCGATGGGGATGCCAGCAAGGGGGGACGATGCTCAATTATGTGATTAAGCGTCTGCTGGGGCTGATCCCCACGTTGCTGATTGTGGCGGTGCTGGTGTTCCTGTTCGTGCATATGTTGCCTGGCGATCCGGCGCGGCTGATTGCCGGACCTGAGGCCGATGCGCAGGTGGTGGCGATGGTGCGCCAGCAACTGGGGCTCGACCAGCCGCTGCATGTGCAGTTCTGGCACTATATCACCAGCGTATTGCAGGGCGATTTCGGCACCTCGATGGCGTCGCGCCGCCCGGTCAGCAGCGAAATAGCCAGCCGCTTTATGCCGACATTGTGGCTGACGCTGGCCAGCATGAGCTGGGCGGTGGTCATCGGTATGGCGGCGGGCATTGTAGCGGCTGTGTGGCGCAATCGCTGGCCTGACCGCCTGGGGATGGCGCTGGCGGTGACCGGTATTTCGTTTCCGGCTTTTGCGCTCGGTATGCTGCTGATGCAGGTTTTCTCCGTGGAGCTGGGCTGGCTGCCGACGGTGGGCGCCGACAGCTGGCGGCACTATATTCTGCCTTCCCTGACGCTGGGAGCGGCCGTTGCAGCGGTGATGGCGCGTTTTACCCGCGCCTCTTTTGTCGATGTCCTGCACGAAGATTATATGCGCACGGCGCGTGCCAAAGGGGTCAGTGAAACCCGGGTGGTGCTGAAACATGGTCTGCGCAACGCCATGATCCCGGTGGTGACCATGATGGGTCTACAGTTCGGTTTTTTGCTTGGTGGGTCGATCGTGGTCGAGAAGGTCTTTAACTGGCCTGGTCTTGGGCGACTGCTGGTGGATTCGGTAGAGATGCGCGACTATCCGGTTATTCAGGCCGAAGTCCTCCTCTTTTCGCTGGAATTTATTCTTATTAATTTAGTGGTGGATGTTCTGTACGCTGCCATTAACCCGGCTATCAGGTACAAATAAAGTGCGATTGCTCAACTGGAGACGACAGGCGGTTATTAACGCCATGCCGGGAGTTAAGCCCGGACAAATACGCACGCCGTGGCGCGAGTTCTGGCGGCGATTTCGTCGTCAGCCGGTGGCGATGGGCGCCGGTGTATTTGTCCTGTTGCTGATTGCGGTTGCTCTCGCAGCGCCGTGGATAGCGCCGTTCGATGCGGAAAACTATTTTGATTATGACCGGCTCAACGATGGCCCGTCGATGATGCACTGGTTCGGGGTGGATTCGCTCGGGCGCGATATCTTTAGTCGGGTGTTGGTGGGGGCGCAGATTTCGCTGGCCGCCGGCGTTCTGGCGGTGCTGATCGGCGCGGCGATCGGTACCGTGCTGGGTCTGCTGGCCGGATATTATGAAGGCTGGTGGGATCGCATCATCATGCGCATCTGCGATGTGCTGTTTGCCTTTCCAGGGATCCTGCTGGCGATTGCCGTGGTGGCGGTGATGGGCAGCGGAATGTCGAATGTGATTATTGCGGTGGCGATCTTTTCGATCCCGGCGTTTGCGCGCCTGGTGCGCGGTAACACTCTGGTGCTCAAGCAGCAGACCTTTATTGAGTCGGCGCGCAGCATCGGCGCCAGCGATATGACGATTCTGTTCAGCCATATTTTGCCCGGTACGGTA